>NZ_FTMS01000010.1 GCF_900156105.1 Alkalispirochaeta americana | reverse complement strand
CTGGTGAGGCGCACCCGGTTGACCACGTGCCGCGAGAGGCCGATGGCCAGGACCAGGGCAAGGACCAGGCTCACTGCGGTTGCTCCCAGGAGCAGCCTCATTCCTTGAGCGGCGTTGGCGTTCATCACGGCCACCGTCTCCAGGACCTCCCGGTCGATTACGGCCTGGGCCTGGAGGGCGGCTGTTTCGTATTCCCGAAGGCTTCGGGCAAAGCCCTGCCGGAGCGTCTCGTTGTCCCGGTTGGCGTTGAGAAAAAAGCGGATGCGGTTATCGATCAGGCTCCGCATGGCCATGGTCTGCGTTCTCATTCGGTCCACGGCAAGACGGACATCCCAGGTTTCCGCAGGAGTATAGTCCAGACCCTGGACGGTTCCGCCATCGAGGATCGCCCGCAAATAGTTGTCGGCCAAGGAGAACCGGCCCAGGACATCCTCAATCAGACCAGTATCCTGATGCCCGCCGATGATGTTTTCCAGCAGGAGTTGGGCCTGGGCAATAAGCAGGCGGGATTGGAGGACGCCGTAGAGATAGGGCGTTTCCTGGTCGGTAAGACGCTGTGAGTCGCGGTGCAGACCGACAATGCGGAGTGTGCCAACTCCCCCGGCGATCATGATAACCAGGGCCAGGGAGAAAAAAGCGAGAAGCATCTTGCCCCGTAGTCGAAGGCGAAAGATGGATCTCTCCGATGGAGTCTTCTTTTGCCGGGCTGTGCGTCTCTGCCCGTTTTTGGGAGGCCGGCTCTTTGCAGGTCGGGCCGCCCGGGATGTGACCTTTCTTTTCGCTGTCATTGTGAGGGATAGTATCACACCTGCCAGTGTGAAACCAGCGTCGCGATCCGGGGGAGGGTGCGCAGTAATCAGGTTCTTCGATGGTCCTGCCAGGGCTTGTCCCACCTGATAACAGGCCAGCCCTCGAGACGGGCTCGACGGGCCAGAAGGCGATCGGGATTCACCGCCACGGGGGACCCCACGGCGCGCAGGGCCGGAAGATCGTGGTGGCTGTCGGAATAGAAGGCGCAATTCCGGGGTGATAGTTCGAGTTTTTTCAGAAGCTCCTTCAGACGAGCTGCCTTTTCCTCGGCGTAGCAAGGTCCTCCCACGAGCCATCCCGTAGCAAATCCCTCCTGGTCAAACTCCAGCTTCGACGAGACCACCTGGTCTATTCCCAGGGCTTCCCTCAGGGGCGCCAGAATAAGGTCAAAGGTCGATGTCGCCAGGATCACCGGGGCTCCTTTTCGGCGGCACGCCGCCAGGTACGCCCGGACGGGAGGGAAGAGATCATCCTGTCCCCGGTTTTCCCAGGCCTGATACGCCAGATCTTCCAGCTCCTCTCGTGAATAGCCCCGAAGCGGCGTGATCTCCCGGGTGACCGCGCCCAGCGAGAGCGCGCCCAGGCGATAGCGGAGGTAGTAATAAGGAAGCGTTGCCAGCTGACGCCACCGAAAGAGCCCCGCCCGTTGCCCCTCCCGGGCAAAGAGCGCTCCCGTGGAGTGGCGTGTGAGGGTATGATCCACATCAAAGATATGGGCTGTTGCTCCCGGGGCGACCCGGGCGGGATCGAACTGCAGGGTTTGGGTCATGCCAGCCCCTCCGCCGGGGGTTCTGTCCGGCCGGGGAGAAGGGAGCCGGGAGCAAGCCGGGCCAGCTCGGCGAAGAAGGCCGGGTAGGTCACGGCGGCGGCCTCGGCATCGATGATCCTGACGGGGGCCGCCGCACCCAGGGCTGCCACAGCCCCGGCCATGGCTACACGGTGATCACCGTGGCTGTGGAGGGTTCCTCCCTCCAGGGGGGGCTGGCCGGAGCAGGTGGCCTTGCGGGGTTTCACGGTCATGCCGTCGGGGTGCTCTTCGATGAGAGCCCCCAGGGCGGTGAGCTCCCGAGTCATTACATCGATGCGGTCGGTCTCCTTTTCCCTCGCCTGGGGGACGTTGGTCAGGCTGACCGGCTCAGGTGCGTAGCAGGCTGCCGCCGCCAGAGCCGGGAGCGCATCGGGCATGGCGTTAAGATCGAAGGTCCCGCCCCGGGTGATCGGTCCTGTTACAGAGACTGCTGGTGTGGACGCGTCGCTGCGGTGCCACTGGACGGTGCAGCCCAGAGCGGAAAAGATATCGAGAACTTTTCTGTCTCCCTGGACATCCTCCGGCTCGAGCCCTTCCACGGTGATTGTCCCCCCCGTGACGGCCGCAGCGGCGAACCAGAAGGTGGCCGAGGAATAATCACCGGGCAGGGATGTCCGGACGGGCTGGTAGTGTTGCCCCGGGGGAATGATAAACCGCTGGTACTCCTGCCGTTCCAGGGAGATATGCTGCGCTTCGAGCCACCAGCAGGTCATATCCACGTAGGGTCGCTCGTGCAATACCTGGGGCTCCAGTACCGTTGGTTCGGGATCGGGGCCGCTGGCGGGAATGAGCGGGGCCGTGAGGAGCAGCGCCGAGAGAAACTGGCTGGTGGGACTGGGGAAGGAGATGCAGGTACCCGGCCTGAGGGGCCCCTGAAGGGTGAAGGGTGCCCGGGGACCTCCCGTGAGGGTAGCCCCCATCTCTGTGAGGGCCTTCAGGAGCGGGCCTGCGTCGCGGGAGCGAATCGAACGATCTCCGTCGAAGGTGACGGGCTGTTCCCGCTGGGCCGCCAGGGCCGCCAGGAGGTAGAGGGTGGTGCCACTGTTGCCCACGTCGAGGGAAAGCGGTTCTGCTTCTGGCCGGGACGAGAGGATTCCCCCCGGGGGAGGAGTGACGGCCAGGGACACGCCGGTGGCGGAGCGGCCTGTTTCTTCCACGGAGCATCCCAGGACCTCCAGTGCGGCGATGCAACTCCGGGCATCGGCCGAATCGAGGCAGTTGGCGATGTGGCTTATTCCGTCGGCGCAGGCGGCGATAAGCAGGGCCCTGATAGTGTGTGATTTGGACGAGGGCACGACCACGGTGCCTGCCGCGCGGGCAGGGCTGACGGTAAGGCCCGCCTCTGTAGGATGAATGATACCAGCCTCCTCAACGTAGAAACCCGAAAGTCCGATCATAGTAACAGGAGGTACCAGTTTTGAGAACAACGTCCCGCGCCTTCCTGCAGAGGGTGTCCCCGGTTTTTTTCGTCCTCCCTCTTCTCCTCCTGGCCAATGTCTTTCTGGTGGAGAAAGCCCTTGTAGCGGGAACGGTCTTCAAGAACCCCGATTTTTCCTATGTTGTGGATATTCCCGTGGGGTGGGAGGTTCTTGATGCTGAGCACAGCGGGTTTGTCAGTTTCACCGATCCTGATCGTCTGGCAGTTCTGCAGATTATTGCTTTCCCTGGCGAGCAGTTTGTCACGGCCCTGGAGATCGACAGCTTTATCCGGGAGCGTTTTGGCGCGTCGGGAGAGAAGTCATCCTTCCGGTTTGGCCGTGATCATGCTGTGTTTGCTGATTACCGCTTTTTTGCGGCCTCCCGCCAGGACGGGGAAGGTATCCCGGTGCGGGGATATATGACGTTTATCAAGGGCGACGAGCGATCTTTTGCGGTCATGGCCTACGCCGTGGAGGATTACTACGACGCCTTCCAGGCGCCGCTGCTCTCGGCGCTGGACAGCTTGTCCCTTTCCCTGGGGTCCCGTCTGGAGCCGGGACCGGTAAGTGCCTTTCTCACGGCGGAGTTGGGAGATGCCGGGGATGCCGGGGAGGCCTCCCCCCGGGATACCCGGGAGCCGGCCGATCTGGTGTTGCCCTCGGGAAGAGCCTGGCCTCTCCCCCGGGATGTTCGGTCCGAAGGGCTCCGGGAAGCTGCCCAGGTGGTTATCGAGCGGGAAGCGATGGTTCTCTCGGTCTACGCTCCGCCGGGGGATGCCTCGCCCCGTCCCGGAGCTGGCCCTCCTCCCCCGTGGGTTCGGGCGTGGCAGCGGTATTTCCGCATGATCTATCGAGATAATTTTCAGCGGCTCGAGCCTGTAGCGGAGGAGCTCTTCCGGGACCTCACCCTCCAGGGGATAGCGCGCCATGAAATGCCCGGCCACATTCTTTCCTGGCTCCAGGGGGCGGAGTATCGCCGGACCGGATCCTTGAGCGATCTGAAGAATCCTGCGGGGGCTCTTGTTGCCTTTGCCGGTGACTGTGATTCTCTGGGCCTCACCTACGCGATTCTTCTGCAGCATCTGGGATTCGAGGCGATCCTCATGGTGAGTCGTGAGTACGCCCATGCCCTGGTGGGAGTCGATATACCGGGCGATGGCGCCCGGTTTCCCTTTGAAGGAAGAGAGTGGCTGGTGGCGGAACTCACCGCTGAGGTGCCGCTGGGCAAGATCGCCCAGGAGCAGTCCGACATCGGGGGATGGATCGGGGTCAAACTCGATCCTACGATCGTCTGGTGATGGTTCTGTCGGGATCATCTTCCAGATGGCGCGCAGCAAAGAGCGCTGCCTGGACCCGGTCCCGGAATCCCAGGGTATCCAGAAGGGCCGAGACGTAGTTCTTCACCGTCCCTTCGGTCAGGGATAGTTCCCGGGCTATCTCTCCGTTCGTTGCACCCCGTCCGATCAGACGGAGAACCTGCCGTTCCCGGAGGCTCAGACGCTCCAGCTCCGGGGGTGGAGCAGCGGGGCTGCTTTGGGGAGGCGAGAGGATGAGCCCTACTTTTCCCATTACCTCCCGGGACGACCAGAAAACCCCTCGTCGAACCGCCAGAATCGCCTGATAGAGCTCCTCCGGAGGCAGATCCTTCAAAAGATACCCCGATGCTCCCAGGCGTATCGCCCTGATCACGTATTCCTCGTCATCGAAGGTGGTGAGGATTATCACCTGTCCAGCGAGGTTCTCCGAGAGAATCGTCTCGGCTGCGGTGAGCCCGTCCATGCCGGGCATACGGATATCCATGAGGAAGACCTGGGGATGTCTCTCTCGGGCCAGGGCGATCGCCTCGCTTCCCCTGGCTGCGGTTCCCACCACCTCCAGGTCTTCGTAGAGGGCCAGAACCGAGGCTATTCCGTCCCGGACCAGGTGCTGATCGTCGGCGATAGCCACCGTGATGGGGGCTGTGCCGGAGCTGTCACTCATGGGTCTCTCCTGAAGGGGGCTTCTCCAAAGGGGGGCTCCCCGAGATGTTGCACCGGCTCCCTGGGCAGGCGCGCGTGAAGGGTGGAACCCTTGCCGGGAGAGGAGGCGATGGAGAATTCTCCCTGGACCAGTTCGATCCGTTCCTGAAGGTATTTCAGTCCTCCCCGCCGGTTCTTTTCCAGAATCGGCTCCGGTGAGAAGCCTCCCCCATCGTCATCCAGGGTTACCTGGGCGATCTCCGCTCCCAGGGTTACCGTCAGGCCCAGGTGTGAGGGGGTGCCATGGCGCACAGCGTTGGTGAGCCCTTCCTGGACCATGCGGTATATCGCCATGAGGACTGCCTTGTTATAGCCCCGGGGGTCTCCCTCCAGGCAGAGGTCCACCGTCACATCGGCTCGCTGGATTCGCTGCACCAGGATTCGGATCTCCTGAAAGAGATCCAGCGCTTCTCCTTCCTGGTTCAGGGTATTCAGGACCGCTCTGATATCGCGCATTCCCTCCCGGAGTGTTTCCCGGGACGCGTCGATGGCGTTCCGAGCGGTGGTCCGGTCGCGATCAATGAAGGCTGTCGCCTTGTTGAGTTGCACCGTTGCTGCCGTAAGGGTGTGGCCGACACTATCGTGAATATCCCGGGCGAGGCGGGTTCGTTCTTCCAGAACCACCACATCGGCGATTTTTTCGGCGTAGCGGCACAGACGTGCCTGGGCCTCGCGAAGCTTCTCCGTGAGCAGCAGGTTTTCCTGCCATCGCAGGCGGTCCTGTTTCCAGAAAAAGGCGATGAAAAAGATGAGCATCGCGTTGGTGACGCGGTAGATCGTGAAAATGATGTCCTGGAGCCCGCCGCGTCCCGTTCCGGCCAGGCTATCCCAGAAGAAATGACCCGTCAGAGCCATCAGAGAGAGGGCGACACTCAAGGGCAGGGGAAAGGCGATCACCGCAAAAAAGATCGTCACCGTTACCGCTGTGGGGAGAATTCCGCTGGCAGCAACGGGATAGACTGCCAGGACCAGGAAAAAGGGAACCACCCGGGCAGCAAAGCGGGCGCAGGCCCGGGAATCTCCCTGGAGATCAGAATCGTACCCGGGACCCCAAAACTGCCTGAGCTCCAGGATATACCAGAAAAGAATCGCCCCTGCCCCGGCGACGATTGCTCCGGGCGGGAACGGTTCTGCCTGAAAGGGGGGCCGGCGCCAGAGAGGAAGAAGCCGACGCAGAAAGGCAAAAATTCCGGAGGTAAGGAAAAAGGTCAGGAGCACCAGCCGCGAGTAGTCCCGGGTTCGCTGGCCCAGGGGTTCGCGGCGCGCTCCTCCCTGGCGCCTCGTTCCGGACTGCCTCTGTTGTGGCTCTGTCTCGTGTTGCTGTGCCATGGAATGAAAGAATACATCGGATTAATCCTGTTTTGTATATGCCCCGGGTCACAACCGGGTATGACTGGAGACACTTTCTCTTTTCTCGTGCTGTGGATATCTTGACCGGGTTATGGCGTTCATCCTTCACCGAAGATGCGGCCCTCCCGGAGCATCCTGGCAGAGGCCGATATTTCGGCGGCTGCTCTGCTTCCTTCCTCTTGTTTTGCTCTTTTACCCCGGGTTGGTGTACCCCGGGGTGGTGAGCTCCGACGAGGGGGGGGCCGGGCAGGGACGGCCCCTGTCGCTCCGGGAGGCGATTGATCTGGCCCGGGAGAACGACGCAGCTCTGCGCAAGGCCGATCTGGCCGCCGCCGATGCCGCCAGATCCCACCGGCAGAGCTGGGGACTCTTCCTTCCCTCGGCAACACTTCAGGGCGGAACCAGTTATACCCGGGATCTTTTTTTCGATTCCGAAGCACGACGAGACCCTCGATGGAGCCCGACCTCCTCGCTGGGGGTCTCGCTGCAGCTTTCTCCGGATATTGCTCCGCAGATTGCTCTCCGCGAAGTGGCGCAGGAGCGGGCCTTTCTCGATCGGGATATTACGTATATTGATCTGGTTGCCCAGGTGCGGCGGCGCTACTACGGGTTGATTCATTTGCAGGACCGACTTCAGCTGTTGGCTGAAGATATTCAGCTGGCGGAGCAACAGGCCCGACAGACCCGCACGCGCTACGAGAACGGTCTGGTAAGTCAACGGGACCTGCTCCAGGCCGAACTGGCTGTGGAGCGGGCCCGCCTGAACTATCGCCAGGGCCAGACGGATTTTCAGCTGGCCCAGGTGCGACTCCTCGTCCTGCTGGGACTGGAAGGGTACGATCCCGATGATGCGGGAAATCTCGTTCTTGTGGATTCGCTGGAGCTGTCCCTGGATCGGGTGGTGTTGCCGCTGGTTCTCGAGAGGTACCCTGCCTCCCGCTACGATGCAGCCATGCAGGATCTGCGATTGCGTGCGGCCGAGCTTTCCCGTCGGGAGGAAGGGCTCTCTTCCCGAGCTCCCTCGCTGAATCTCTCCACCAGCTGGAACTCGACCCTCGATTCGCCCCAGACCGATTCTCTCCGGGTAGGGTTCTCGCTCTCCCTTCCTCTGGATGGGTGGCTTGCGGGATCGTCTCGGGCGGAGCGGGTTGCTCGGGCTGACCTTCAGCTAAGCCAGGACCGGATAGATCGGGATGATCGATATCGGCAGTACCAGGTGAGAGTTCAGGAGTTGGTAACGCAAGTGAACAACGCGGTGGAACAGATTGAAATCGCCCTGCTCCAGGTGGACATCGCCGAGCAGTTTTACGCCCTTACCGAGGAAGGGTTCCTTCGGGGGACCGTGGAGCGAATGGAACTCGATCGGGCCCGAAGGGATCTCCTCGATGCCAGAATCAGCGTTGCCTCGGGCAGGTATCAGCACGGTCTGGCTGCGACGGATCTGGCCCAGGCTGTGGGCGAAGTGAATCCCGAAGCGCTTTTGCAGGAGATCACGAGATGAATCAGCAGATGAAACAGACACCACCTGGCGACCGGTTGGTCACGGCCCTTCTTGTTGTGGTGGTCCTTGTGGTGGCGGGTGCGCTGGTCTGGCCCGTGGTGAAGCCCGCCAGTGACCTTCCTGATGCTACAGCAGAGAGGGCCGGGGGAAGAGCGCCGGGCGGCCCTGGGAGGTCTCCGGGAGGGGATCAGCCCGAGGCCCGGGCGGTAACGGTTTCGCCTGTTTCCAGGGGGACCGTGCGTTCCACCGTGAGGATTACCGGCGATGTGGTTGCCCGGGATCCTGTGGGTCTGGTGTCCAACGTGGGAGGGAGGATCTCGACCCCCGTGCCTCCCGTGGGTACCGTTATCACCGCCGGTGATCGGGTTGTCCTGGTGGATCCCTCCCGGCCTGGCGATGCTTTCTCCGAGAGTCCTCTGATCTCTCCCGTGAGCGGGACAGTGGTGGCTGTCGGGGCGAGCCAGGGTGATACCATCACTACCCAGACTTCGGTGGTGACGCTTCAGGATCTTTCGCGTCTGGAGATTCGCACCTGGGTTCCGGAGCGATTTCTGGGGTTTTTGAGGCCGGGCCTTCGGGCCGATGTGCGGTTCGAGGCCTTTCCGGGAGAGCTTTTTCCGGCCCGGGTGGTTCGTCTGGCACCGGTGATGGACCCTGTGAGGCGTACTCTGGAGGTCACGCTGGTCCTTGATCGGCCGGACCGGCGTATCCGGGCTGGCATGTTCCCCTCGCTGGAACTGGTTCTGCAGGAGCGCACCGGTGTTCTCACGGTTCCCCCTTCGGCCCTGCTTGAGACGTGGCAGGAGCGATATGTCTATGTTGTGGATGACGGCAATATCGCCCGGAGGCGCCCCGTCACAACCGGTCTGGAGGGGCGGTCTTCCCTGGAAGTTCTTGAGGGGCTCCAGGAGGGGGATCTGCTGGTGGTGCGCGGTCAATCCTTTTTGACCGAGGGGATGCCGGTCCGCCGTGCAGAGACGGCCGGGGAGGAACGACCATGACCCTTCCCGAGCGATCGGTGGAGCATCCCGTTACGGTGATCGTTCTGGCGGCTCTTCTGGTGGGAATTGCCGCAACGATGGTGCCTCGTCTGGCGGTAAACCTCTATCCCGACGTATCGCCGCCGGTCATCTCGGTCTCCACTTCCTTTCCCGGTGCCGGGCCGGAAGATGTAGAGCAGAACGTCACGGTTCCCCTGGAGACGGCTCTGGCCGCTGTGACGGGGCTGGACTCGATCAACTCCACCTCCAGCACCGGGTCCAGCCGGATTACCCTCTTTTTCGGGTACGATCAGGATCTGGACGAGGCGATGAACGAGGTAACATCGATCCTCTCCACCGCGGGAAACCGCCTTCCCGACGATGCGGGGTCGCCTGTGGCGAGACGGTTCAATCTGGCAAATATTCCGGTTATGCAGCTGGTTTTGAGGGGCGATTTTTCCCTGGAAGAACTGCGTCGCGCTGCCGAGGATCGGGTAAAGCCCGCCGTCGAAAGCGTTCCGGGCGTTGCCGCCGCCGATGTGTCGGGCGGAGGATCGCTGGAGGTTCGGGTTGAACTGATGAAAAACCGCCTGGCCGCCTACGGTCTTACACCCCGGGCGGTGGCCTCCGCGCTGGATCAGCAAAACGTCCTGGTGAGCGGGGGCACCCTGGTCGATAACGCCCGGGAGTTTCAGCTCCGCACCGCCGAGGAACTCTCCTCCCTGGAGGAAGTTCGCCGCGTGGTGGTTACAACCCTGGGCGGCGGCGAGGTGGGGCGGGCCCGGTTGGTGCGGGTGGAGGATGTTGCCGAGGTTCGCCTGGCTTCCAGCGACGAGACAACCCGGGTTTTTGTGAACGGCGAACCCGGGGTTTTCCTGCGCGTTCAAAACAGCAGCGACAGCAACGCCGTGAGGGTCTCCGATTCCGTTCGGGAACGAGTGGCGTCCCTGGAGGGGGATCTCCCCCCGGGAATGTCCCTGGAGGTACTCTCGGATAACACCGCCCTGATCAGGGCCACCCTGAACCAGGTCTATGCCTCGGCCTTTCAGGGTGCTCTTCTGGCGATGGCAGTGCTCTTTATCTTCCTGCGTAATGTCAGGGGTACGCTGATCATTGGACTCTCGTTACCGCTCTCGGTTCTGATAACCCTCATGGCCATGGCTGTTTTTGGCCTGACCCTGAATTTGCTCACCCTCACGGGATTGATCATGGGGCTGGGAATGGTGGTGGACGGTTCCATCGTCATTCTTGAGAACATCCACAACTATCGAGAGCGGGGGACCAAGGCTGTGGTGGCGGCTGTTTTGGGCAGTCAGGAGATGTATCGCGCCATTGTGGCGTCCACAGCGACAACTCTGGGAGTGTTTGTGCCGGTTTTGCTCTTTCGCAACGATCTGGGTTTTATGGGCTATTTTTTTACCGATCTGGTCTTCACCGTGGCGATTTCTCTGGTGGTATCCCTGGTGGTGGCTGTGTCGGTCGTGCCTGCCCTGGCGGGGGCGTTGCTTCCTCTGAATACTCGCGTGCAGAAGCCGCTTCGTCTGGCGCCGCTCCGTGCAGCCGATCTCCTGGTAGAAGGCTTCTTCTGCCGTCTCGAGCGGGGTTACGGGCGGGCTCTGCGATACGGTCTGGATCACCGGTTTCTGGTGCTCCTTCTGGTAACTCTGGTGACGATCTTCTCGTTCCGGCAGTTTGGCGATGTGGGAATCAACCTCTTTGTTCGCAGCCGCACCGATGATACGGTCTTCTTTTCCCTTCAGATGCCCCTGGGAACGCCCCTGGAAGAGACCGAGGGTATTCTTCGCGGCCTTGGAGAGGAGCTGGAACGAAGAGTCCAGGGATGGAACAATATTGTTATCACTGCCGGGTCCGGCCGGCGATGGGGCGGAAGCAGCGCATCCCATTTGGGGTCGATTCAGATAACCCTGCCGCCGCCGGCTGAACAGATCGATACACCCGAGTCGATCACCCGCCTGGTGATGCCCCTGGTTGCAGATATCCCCGGGGTCAATCTCACGGCCCAGGCCGGCCGGAGGGCCGGAACATCGGCGGCAGTGAGCGTGGAGATCCGCGCCGAGAGCGCAGACCTGGCCGTTGAGACAGCCCTCGAAGCTCGCCGGATCATCCTGGAGCATTTGCCCCAGGTGGAGGACCTGGAGCTGAGCCTGGAACAGGGAGGTCCTGAACTGGCCTTTCGCATTGATCGTGAGCGGGCTGCGGCCCTGGGGGTGTCCGTTCCTGCCCTGGCCCAGGAGATTCGGTCGGCCTACGGGGGAAACCGGGCCACCACCATGAAAGACGAGGGAACCCTGCGGGACGTGGTGATTATCCTCCAGGAATCAGACCGGGAGGACCGGCAGAGTCTCGATTCGCTCTATGTTTCAGGAGCCGGAGGAGCGCTGATCCCTCTGTCCAGCCTCGCTACGATAATCCAGGGACGGGCTCCTACCAGTATAGAGCGGCAGGATCGCCGTCGGGTGGTGACTGTAACGGGAGATCTTCCCGCAGGGGTCGCCGCCACTGATTTTCAGCCTCTTCTTCAGGAGACGCTGGACCGGCATTTGATCCCCCCGGGGGAGGTGCAGATTTTCTACGGCGGCGAGGCCCAGGATATCGACGAGTTCAGCCGGACCTTCGGGTTCATCATTCTTACAGCGGTGCTTCTGGTTTTTGGAATCATGGCGAGTCAGTTCGAATCATTTCTGGATCCTCTGGTGATCTTTTTCTCTATTCCTCTTCTTTTTGTGGGAGTGATCTGGATCTACCGGATTACGGGGCAGCCCTTCTCGCTCTTTGCTGCTGTGGGTGTGGTGGCTCTCGTCGGAATTGTGGTGAACAACGGAATTGTCCTGGTGGATTACACCAACACCCTCCGGGCCCGAGGCCTCCCGGTGCGGGAAGCGACCCTCGCAGCGGGCCAGAACCGGTTGCGGCCCATTCTCATGACCAGTCTCACCACCATTCTGGGCATGGTTCCTCTGGCGTTCTTCCCCGGGGAAGGATCCGAGACAATTCAGCCGATCGGCCAGACCATTGTGGGAGGCCTCTCGGTGGCCTCGGTGATGACCCTTTTTGTTACACCCTTGATCTATTCCCTGTTGAACGGCTGGCGGGACTGGAAGCCCCGAGGCCCCCTCATCGGGAAGTATCCTGCGGATCTTCATCCCGAGGAGCACCAGGAGGATAGCCGGGAAGATTATCCGGATGATGACCCGGTCTGGAGGAACGCACAATGACGAGAATCGAAGTGGTGGCCAACCAGTCGGTGAAGCCCGATCTGATCGAGGCGCTTCAGCAGGCGGTTCCTGGAATCTCCTACACCCTCTGGATCGGTGTCCAGGGCCGGGGAGGGCAGGGGGTCCGGCGCGGCGATGCCGTCTGGCCCGAGAGGAACGTGGTCTATATGGCCTACGTGGAGGACCGGTCGGTTCGGGCAGTCCGGGATGCCCTGACGGGGCTGAAAGGGATCTTTCCCCGGGAGGGTATAACCCTCTTCGAGATTCCCGGGGCTCGGGAGATTCCCCTCTCCGGCCAGGCCGATCCCGGGCAACTCGATTCCGGACCGCTCGATCCCGGGCAGACCGGGCAGCGGTAATCCCGGCGAAGACAAAACCCGTCGGCAACGCACCTGTTTTCTTTGCAAAAGATGAAGACTCGATGGCCTGATCTCGTGTTATACTGCCTGGAGCTGGCATACAGCAATCGTCGCTACGGACGGCGTGGCAGGGGCATATGGGCAAGCTGGCGCAGGAGGCCAATCGGCCGCTACAAGAAACTATCTCTCGCAATCTTGGCATCATTGTGGGGCTTTTTTTTCTTGCCTCGGTGCTGATTGATCTTTCTGTCTACGGTTTTGAAGTACTGGTCTCTCCGGCTTTCCGGCTTCGCCAGGTCATGCTTTTTCTGGGGCTCTTCTACCTCCTCCTTGCCCTGATTGATCACTCCCTGGTCCGGTACCTCCAGGTGGGGGTGCTGTTTCTCATCTCCTACGCCATGGTTCTCTTCCCGTCCCGGGCCTACAATATTCCTCCCTATCTGGTGATGTCGGCGGCACTTCTGGCAGCGCACAAAATGCAGCTTCTGGGGCGGAACACCACCCGCTTTTTGGGAACACAGGTCATAATTGCCATAACCCTGGTCTTTCTGGCCGGGGCGCTCCACGGGGCTGCCCTTCATCAGAGCATGCATCTTGTGGTGGTGGTAATTCTCTGCTTCGCCACGCTCTACGTATTTTTTGAAGGTGAGATCGCGGAGTTGCGGAAGGAGCGGGATCACCTGAACGAACAGACTCTCGATCTGCGTCCCGTGGCGGAACTGGGAGAGAACATCTCCGGGGTGGTTCACGATTTCAAGGGCGACGTGGCGGGAATCTATGCCCTGGCGCAGATCGAGGAGATTTCGGGAAACTCCAGGGTTGCGCAGAAACTCAAGCGCTATGGAGATCGCTTGAACCGCAGGACCAACGCCATTCTCTACGTTGCAACGGCGCGGGATCGGGAAGAGCCCGAGGTGGTCCACCTTCAGGAACTTCTGGAAAACACGACCTATTATTTCTGGGGGGTCAAGAACGCTGTGCGCCACGAGGTAAAGTGTTCCATCCAGGGAAACTCACAAGCTGCGGTCCAGGCCTGCCGCTCTACCCTGCTGGTAATTTTCGAAAACATTCTCAAAAACTCGATCGAGGCCACCGAAGGACGGCCAGATCGGGAGATTCGCATCACCGTGACCGAGGTCGAGGAGGAGTCTTCGATGGTACAGGTGACCATATGGAACAGCGGGTGGCCCCTGCCCTTTGGAGACGGTGAGGTTGTGGATGTCCGGCGCGATGGGTTCTTTCAGAGAGGCCGCTCCGGGAAAAGCGGTGGATCGGGCATGGGCATGATGAACGTGATCCGTGCCCTGGAGCGGTTGGGGGCAGAGATGACCATGCAGGATGTTCCCGACGGTGTGGAAAGCCAGGTCATTATTCCCCGGATAACCCTGGAGTCCCGGCAAGCCGATCAGGCTGGTCAGGGCCAGGAAAACCGGAACCAGCCAGAGCGGACTCAAGCAAGCCAGAGCAATCGGGCTGATTGACAGCCCCCTGCCGGCCCTGGCTACAAGGCCGGCAGACGTCCCTTAGACAGCCCTTCTCCGGGGAGCTCTGTTAGTACGCCACAATGTGGGTTCCCTCGCGACCGGCCACAGCCTCCATAAGGCTTCCCTCGTTGGTGATGATCACGCGGTTTTCCGGGTCAGCCTGGACAAATTCGATGGCCGCCATCATCTTTGGCCCCATGGAGCCGGCGGGGAACTGCCCTTCCTGGTAGTAGTGCCGAGCCTGGGCCAGGGTGATCCTGTCCAGGGAACGCTCCTGGGGGGTTCCGAAGTTCAGAGTAACCTTGGGGACACCGGTAATGATTATCAGCGTTCGTGCATGGACCGCTATGGCCAGTTTCATGCTGGCCAGGTCCTTGTCGATCACACAATCCACACCTTCGATCGTTCCATCCTCGTGGTATGACACGGGGATTCCGCCGCCACCTCCGGTGACAAGCAAATACTGTTGCCGCAAAAGCTGACGGATCGCCTCTTTCTCTACAATATCGATAGGGTAGGGGGACGCCACAAAACGCCGCCAGCCCCGACCGGCATCCTCCTTGAGGAGCCACCCCTTCTCCTGGATCAGCTTTTGGGCCTGCTCCTCGGTGTAGAAGGGGCCAATGGGTTTTGTCGGTGCCTCCATGGCGGGATCAAACCGGTCGACGATCACCTGGGCGGGAATGGTAACCACGTTTTTCCAGATACCGCGCCTGATCATGGCGTTTTGCAGACACTGCTCGATCATGTAGCCCATGGATCCGCAGGTCATGGCGTCGAGCATGGCCAGGGGAATCTCGGGAACTTCCTCCCGGGCCAGCTCGTTCTGGAGCAAGAGGTTTCCCACCTGGGGCCCGTTCCCGTGGGTCACGATGAAGTTATATCCCTGGGCGATTAGCTCAACCACGGGATCCACCGTGCGGCGGACGTTCTCGAACTGCTCCTGAACGAGCCCCTTCTGCCCCTTCGCGATGATCGCGTTGCCCCCCAGGGCGATGACAGCCAGCTTGTGGGGGTCTACCTGTGTGTGACTCATGGAGTCAGTGTATCACCAGCGGAAGCTGGAGGCTAGGATGTTTTTTGCTCTTCCTTCTGTCGGGGAGGTAGAGGCGCTACAAGTTCCCTGAACCAGGAGGGAATCGGCGTGGGGAGCTGGGTTGCCCCATCGACACAGGCCATGCGGGTCTGGGCCGTTGCGTGAAGTGTGCCGTCTTCACCGACGATCCGGTAATGGAGGGTAAAGCTGCTTTTGCCCAGGTCCGAGGCGGTAATAAGGACACGCACCGACGGCACCAGTTCAATGGGGCGTTTGTACTCGCAGGAAGCCCGAACCACCAGGAAGAGCGGGTTCTCGGCTCTTCGTTCAGCGCGAAACTGGTCGATCATAAAGCGGGTTCGTGCCGATTCTATGAGGGTAAAGTAGTCGGCATGATTCACGTGTCCGTAGGCATCAAGATCCCGGAAGCGAATCTCTACGGTCAGATCAAACTGGGGGTCCTGGAGCGGCTCTGTTTCTGTCATGCCCCACATGGTACCGCAAAGAATCCCCCCGGGCTACCACACCACCACGGGACGCCCCGCAAAATGGTGCACCACAAGGTCCAGGGAGAAAACTCGTCCAAGGTTTTCCGTGGTCATGACCTGGTCCACCGGGCCTTCATCAAGGAGGCGTCCTCCCTGAAGAAGGATCAGTCGATCGGCGGCTGCTGCTGCAAACTCCGGGTCGTGGGTGGTGAATATCACCGTGACACCCTCGGTTTGCAGGGCCTTCACCAGATCTGCGGTGCGGCGCTTGTTGCGGAGATCCAGGTGTGCCGTGGGCTCATCCATGAGGAGTATCCGCGGCTCCTGAGCCAGAGAGCGGGCTACCAGAGCCAGCTGCTTCTCTCCGCCGCTGGTGTTTGCCACGGGATGGTTTCTTCGAGCTGCAAGGCCCACCCGTTCCAGGGCCTCCCGGGCGATCCGGGCGTCGGCGGGACGTGGTGTCTGGAGGGGAGACAGATAGGGCGCACGCCCCAAAAGAACGTAGTCCAGGAGGGTATACTCGAAGGGAACGTGTTCATCCTGGGGAACCAGGGAGATGGTCTGGCCCATCTCGCGGCGGGAGATGGCCCGTGACCTGCGGCCGAAGAGACTCACCTCTCCCTTCTCCGGCAGAAGCCAGCCCAGGAGGATGTTCAGCAGGGTGGTTTTTCCCACACCGTTTGGGCCGAGGATCGCCGTGATAGTTCCTTCTGTAACGGAGAGGGTAATATCCTGGAGGACTTCCTCTGCTGCCCGGGGGTAGCGGAAGCTGACATCTTTCAGTGAGACTGCCGGATGTGGGGAAACCCCGGGGTGATCAGAGCTCTTCATCAGCGTTCCATCCGAATATTGTGGGTCAGGAGAAGGACGATAAACGCCGAGGCTCCCACCAGGGAAGTAACGATGCCCAGGGGTATCTCTCCTGCCACAAGGGTTCGACACAGAGTGTCAGCGACAACAACGAAGATCGCTCCCAGGAGGATCGCCGCCGGCAGCGCCACCAGTGCATCGGCCCGGAAGAGGCGTCGGGCGCTATGGGGAACGATCAGGCCCACCCAGCCGACGATTCCGGCGATGGAGATTACCGACGCCGCAGCCACCGTGGCTGCGATGAGGAGCGCCAATCGTTCCCGGTCGGGTCGGGCCCCCAGGGAAAAGGCAACGCGATCCTGCAGAGAGAGCAGGTTCAGGCGGTAACGCCGGAGAAAGGCGATGGTTATTCCCAGGATCGCTGCCGGGGCGATGCGGAAGACCTCCTGCCAGGAGACGTTCCAGAGCCCCCCCAGCATCCAGAAGGTGATCTCCGGAAGATCCTCCAGGGGATCAGCCAGGTATTTTATAGCCCCCACACCCGCAGAAAAAAGAGCTGATACAGCGATCCCCGAAAGGACCAGCCGCAGTATCCACCCTCCGAAGCGCAGGCGCCGGGCAATTTGGTAGGTCAGGGCCAGGGCACCCAGAGCGCAGAGTGCCGCCGACCCCTGGATCGCGGCAGGGTTATGGCCGACCAGGATGATTGCCAGAGCAGCTCCGAAGGCCGCTCCCTGGGAGACCCCCACCAGACCGGGCTCCACCAGGGGGTTCGCAAAGAGCATTTGCATTACCACACCGGCCGCTGCGAGGGAACTTCCCAGGAGGGCCGCTGCGATGATTCGGGGGAGACGCAACTCGAGCACCAGGCGCACGGCCAGGGGATCGTCCCGCAGGAGAAGAGGGTTCATGAACCCCGGTTGCGGATACCTCCCGACCAGGCTCGCTGCGACCATAACCAGGGGAAGAAGTACTGCCAGCGCGGTCAGGGCCTGGGCTTCCCTCCTGGGCGCGATCAGGGAAGGTCTCCTGTGAGAACGGGGGCAATCAGCCTCTCGAAGGAGTCTCCTTCGATCCGGTAGAGGGTGCTGAAGAATTGGCGAATCTGTCCTTCCAGGGGAGTCTGTGAAAACGCCCGGGGATGAAAGGTCCGGGCAAGCCACTGAAGGCCCAGAAGCCAGCGCACATCAGGTTGATCCCAGCTGTAATAATCCCGGGGCATCGCGTAAAAGCGGTTGTCCCGAACCGCCTGGAGCTGGCGCCACCGGGGGTGGCTGGCCAGATCATCCCGAAGGGCCGGGGCCTCGCCCCCGTAGTCCACCAGAATGATCGTCTCGGGATTCCAGGCAGCGATCTGTTCGAAACTGACCGTAGACCAGCCTCCGCCGGGGTTCGCCTCCAGCCACAGGGGTATCCCCCCGGCCATTTCTACCAGGCTGGTCTGAAGCCATCCTGCAGGGGGAACGTTGAACGAGATCTGCCCCCCCGATCGGCGGTAATAGATCAGAAGAGTGGTGGGGCGTTCTTCCCGGGGGATAGTGGTTGTGGTATCGGTCACAGCCCGGGCGGTCTCCCGGAAGAACCGGGCCAGCTCCCGGCCTCGTTCTTCCTGGTCCAGGGTCTCTCCCAGCATGAGCAGCTCCCGGTAGTACTGCTCCGGTGTCTCCAGGTCCACGTAGATCACGGGAAACCCCAGCCGCTCCAGGGGTCTCCCCAGGTTTTCCCGAACTCCTGACTTCAGGATTACCAGATCAGGTCTGAGGGCCGCCACCTGTTCGGCTCCCACGGTGCGTTCCAGCTGGGTGATCTCGTTGTAGCGGGGATGGGTCACCTCCAGGAAGTTGGCCGGCCCCTGGGTGTTTCTGCCAAGCCCCACGGTGCGATCGGGAACACCCGGGAAGGCCCAGAGCACTCCGGCGGTCATGATCATGGCCCGTCCCGCCGTGACAATCCGCTGAGGGGGCGCCTCAAGGGTCACCTGGCGGCCCAGCGCATCGGTTACGGTTCGGCTGTATCCGGTTTCGGCGGCCTGGAGCTGCCCGGGAATCAACTCGGGGAACGTCATGATCCCTGCAAGGAACCACATCGTGGCAACCAGGGCCGGGCGGGAACTGCCGAAGCGGGTGCGTCTGGATATCGAAGGTGAAAAGCGTTTCATCGGTGGGAATTGTGTCCCGACTGGACCTTCCGGTCAAGCGCTAATCTTCCGGGTTCGCAACAATCAACCGGAATAAGCAGCCGGGATAATCAGGCGGGCTGGAGACGGGATCCCCGGCTGCCCGGCCGCGGCCGCGGGTCGCGCTTCTTTTCTTGACAAGCTGAGGAACCGGGCGCACACTATTTTTCTCTATCAAGAACTGCCCCGTGGAATGATTCCACAGGGTGAGAACCAGAGACCGCGCTTTGAGTGAGCGTTGTATGTCTCGGAAGGGGTACCTATGTTGCAGGATTTTTTGTATCACCGCCCCGTCTCTTTGGACGAGGCCTTTCGCATCCTTGACGAGTCAGCTCAGGACGCTACCGTCTTTGCTGGAGGAACCGACCTCTTTGTCGGTATTCGTGCAGGGATTTCCCGGCCCCGGGTGGTGGTGGATCTCAAGGGAATCCCCGAGCTTCATCGTCTTTCCTGGAGCGATGGCGAAGGGCTTTCGGTGGGGGCTTGTGTGACGGTAAATCAGCTCCTGGCTGATTCCGGTGTGGCAGAGCGCTTTCCTGTGCTTCACGCGGCGGGAGAGCAGCTGGCCACGTTTCAGTTGAGGAACCGGGCCACCCTGGTGGGGAACATCGTTACGGCCAGCCCCTGTGGCGATTTTGGTTCGCCCCTGCTCACTCTGGGGGGGATTGTGGAGCTGGCTTCTTCGTCGGGGGTACGTCAGGTGCCGCTGGCGGAGTTCATCACCGGGGTAAAGCAGACGATCATCGGCCCTTCGGAGATAGTAACCCGTCTGGTGGTTCCTCCCGACTGGGCGGGCGCCTTCGGAGGGTACCAGAAGCTCAAACGAATCAAGGGCCACGATCTGGGCGTTGTCAGCGTCGCCATGGTTTCTCTCAAGGGAACAATGCGCTTTGGCATCAGCTCGGCGGCCCCCACGCCGGTTCTTCTGGCTGACATTCCCCTGGAGACTCCCCTGGAGACGGTGCAGGCCCAGGCTCAAGCCGCGATTTCTCCCATCGATGACGTGCGCTGTACCAGGGAATACCGGGCTTTTATGGTGAACATCTTTATTCGTCGCTTGATGGAAGCGTGCAAGCAGGAGGCCTGCGCATGAGAACAGTACATTTTACCCTGAACGGGGAACGCTATGAACGGAACGTTCCGGAACACAAGACCCTTCTCCACTATCTGCGGGAGGACTTGGGGTACACCGGAACAAAGGAGGGCTGCGGGGCCGGCGAGTGTGGCGCCTGCACGATCATCATGAACGGTGATGCCGTCAATTCCTGTCTGGTACTCGCTGCCGAGATCGATGGAGCTGTCCTGGAAACGGTCGAGGGCGAGGCCCGGGGAGAAGAACTGACCCTTGTCCAGAAAGCCTTCGACCGGCATCACGCCGTGCAGTGCGGCTACTGCACGGGAGGGATGATCATGAGCGTGAAGGACCTCCTGAGGCGAAACCCCAACCCCGATCGGGAGGCGGTGATCGAGGGAATCGAGGGGAACTTCTGCCGGTGCACTGGCTACGAGCAAATTATCGAAGCTGTTCTGGATGCCGCCAGTCAGGGTGCAGCCCGGGAGATAGCACAGAGAGATGCCGCCGGTGAGACCCGGGGAGGAGGCAACGATGCTTGACCAGATACCGGCACAAGACCTGAAGTACGTGGGCCGCGAAACGGCCCGGATTGACGCCGTGGAGAAACTCACCGGTCGGGCAACCTATGTTTCGGACATGGCTGTTCCGGGAATGCTCTTTGCCCGGGTCAAGACCAGCCCTCATGCCCGGGCGAAGATCCTCTCCATCGACACGTCTGCTGCCCGGGCGATTCCCGGTGTGCGGGCCGTGGTGACAGGCAAGGACCTGGAGTACAAGCTGGGGCTCTACGTGGTGGACAAGGACATCCTCGCCCGTGACGAGGTGCGTCATTTCGGCGAGGCCGTGGCGGCCGTGGCAGCCGATACCCTGGAGACTGCCCAGAAAGCAGTGGAGGCCATCCAGATCGACTACGAGGTGCTGGAACCGGTACTTCATCCCAAGGATGCCCTGAAAGAGGATGCTCCTCTGGTTCATCCCGATCTGGGATCCTATTCCTATATGGAGGCAGCCTTTACTCCCAAACCGGGCACCAACATTGCAAACCACACGCGTCTGAGAAAGGGTGATTTGGAGCGGGGGTTTGCTTCAAGCGAATGGATCATCGATCGGGAGTACACCAACCCCTCGGTTCAGCACGTCCCTATGGAAACCCACGTCGCGATTGTGCAGTGGTCTGCGGGAGATCAGGTTCAGATCTGGTCCAGCGCGCAGTCTCCCTTTACCCTGCGAAATCTCTTTTGCATCGCCTTCGGACTTCCTCACCGGAATGTGCGGGTTCAAATACCCTACGTAGGCGGCGGTTTCGGAGGAAAGGCCGGTATCGGAATAGAACCCCTCGTGGCTGTTCTCTCCCGCGCTGCCGGGGGGCGTCCGGTGAAGCTTACCGCCACCCGGGAAGAGGAGTTCAGCCTCCTTCCCTGCCGCAGCCAGCTCACCTACCGGATCAAGACCGGAATCTCCCGGGAGGGAAAAATTCTGGCCCAGCAGATGACCATGTACTGGGATTCCGGCGCCTATGCCGACTACGCCGTGAATGTAACCCGGGCCTCGGGGTACTCCGCCGGGGGACCCTACGAGATTCCCAATGCGGCGGTCGACGCCTACACGGTGTACACCAACAAGCCCTTCGGTACGGCCTACCGGGGTTTCGGCCACGTGGAGTTCTTCTGGGGCCTCGAGCGCCACATGGATCTGATCGCCCAGGCGATCGGGATGGATCCCCTGGAGTTTCGCCTCAAGAACACCCTGAAACCGGGATCTGTAACGCTCACGGGAGAGAAGATTACCTCCCATACGGGAGATATCGATAAGTGCCTCACAAAGGCTGCCGAGATGATCCGCTATGGAGAAGTATCACCCGAGGAAGAGGCTTTGGCCGCACGAAGCGGGAAGAAAATCGGCAAGGCCGTGGTGGGGCTCCATAAGGCCCCGGCCATGCCGCCCTTCACGGCGACCACGGTGATCATCAAAATGAACGAAGACGGTTCTGTTACGGCCAACATCAGCTTGATCGATTACGGTCAGGGAACCTACACCGCCGTGGCCCAGATGATCGCCGAGCGTCTCGGGTTTCCCCTGGAACGGGTCAAGGTTGCCTTCGAGAGCGACACCGACCGGGATCCCTACGACTGGCAAACCGTGGCCTCCAAGGGGTTGCTCCTGAGTGGTAACGCAGCCATCCTGGCGGCGGAAGACCTTCTCCGGAACGCCTACAACGATGCCGCCCAGGTCTTGCGGGCCAACGTGATCGATCTGGATCACGATTCCGAGGGGATTTTTGTCCGCCACCGTGAAGAAGAGCGAGTTTCTTTCCGGCAGCTGGCGATCGGCTACGCCTATCCCAACGGGAACGCCATTGGCGGTCCTCTGGTAGGAGTCGGGCGCTATATTGCCCAGGGTCTGACCCACCTGAACAAGGAAACCGGTCAGGGCCTCCCCGCCCTGGACTGGACCTACGGGGCCCACGGCATGATCGTCGCTGTGGATCCCGAAACGGGAGAGTACGATGTTCTGAAGGTAGCCTCGGTGTTTGATGCGGGCCGGGTGATCAACCCCGGCGCGTTTCGGGGCCAGGCGATTGGAGGAATGCTCCAGGGGCTGGGAACCGCCACGGTGGAGGGGTACATCTACGACCAGAAGGGCCATCTTTTGAACCCCTCCTTTACGGACAACAAGATTCCCACCTCCCGGGATCTTCCCCTGGAGGTGGAGACCTTTGGGGTGGAGTGTCCCCAGCTTGACGGACCCTACGGTGCGCGAGGTGTGGGTGAGCATTCCATGATCTCCGTGGCGGCTGCTCTGGGGAACGCGATCCAGCGTGCCAGCGGAGCCGAGCTGACGCATATGCCTTTGCGTTTCGAGGATGTCTGGCGGGCGCTGAATCGCAAGGAACCGGTGGATAACTGGATCACCAAGAGCCCCCGGGGGAGCTGCAAGTCGGCTCCGGAGATCGGCAAGTATCAGTGTGACTGACTGTGAGCGGACGTTCCCGGCGGTGGATTGCGTTATCCCCGCCGGGGGCCTTTCGCAGCGGATGAACCCGGCCCATTCCCGGCCCGTTCCCAAGGCGCTGTTCAGCCTGGGGGGGAGAACCCTCCTGGCTCGGGTGGTCGAGCAGGCCCGGGAGGTTTGTTCCCGTTGCTTTGTGGTTACCGGTTGGGGAGCCGACGAGGTAGCCCGGGAGGCGGCCTCTCTTGCAGGGGTTACGGTGGTGCATAACCCCGACTTCGCCCTGGGTATGGTCTCGTCGATTCTTGCGGGGGCCCGTCAGGTCCGTAGTGAGTGGTTTTTTGTTGCCCCCGCCGATATGCCCTTTCTGAGCCCTGCCGTGTATCGTGCGGTGTTATCCGGGGCGCTGGCGGGCTCCGATGAAATGTCCCGGGGGGAAATCTCCCGCGGGGAGGATGTCTTCTTTCCCCTGAACCAGGGCAAGCGGGGGCATCCCGTATTGATCCGGCGAGCTCTTCTGCCCGAGCTTGAGACAGCCTTTGAGAGGGCCCGGGAGGAATCCCGATCCCGGGGGAGCCGGGAGGAGATCCTCCTGAAGATGCTGCTTCGGGACCGCTCCTGCCGGGGGGTCCCGGTCGTCACCGACGATATCCGGGTTGATCTGGACACGCCGGAGGAGCTCGCCCGGGCTCAGGAACGGTGTGCTCCCTGAACACTAGAAGTGGAGAAAGGCCTGGGAATCGAGGCCGATCATGCGGGATTCTCCCGTAGATATCACCTCGGGGTGCGCCCCGGTATTAAAGAACCATCGGTAGTCAAAAACGTTCAGGGGGTCCTGCATCGGCTCCTCATGGATCGTCAGTGTCTGGAATCGGGCTCGCCGGGATCGTTGGAGCTGGTGCATCCGGTTGAGGTGGCGTGGCGGAATCTTGGGATAGGGGATGTCGCTGATAAGAACCACATCGGAAGAAGCTCCCGGGTCGGAGTTTTCCAGGAGGTTCAGCGCTGCCTCCATGGCAGGAGACACATCGTACCCCTCGGTAAAGGGGCGATCCAGGAAATTCAGGAGATTCAGAAGGAGTTCTTCCGGGATTTCCGGGGGTGCGCCTGCCTTCAGTGCTGGTGAGGGTGTTTCCGGGAAGCCCTCCCGGCTGAGAGGCTCTTCATCGCAGAGGGGGGCTGTTTCCAGGACTTCCAGCTGCGGGGTGCAGGCAAAGACCGAGATTGATCGTCCCCTTTTGAGGGCCTCGCTGAGGACTCCCAGGATTGTGGCGCGCGCCACTGCTTCGGGAGTTCCTCGCATGGACCCGCTGGTATCGATGCAGAGAATCAGTTTTCCCAGGGCCGGCCTGGGTCCGGGCATTTCCCGGGCAGGAGGAGAAGACCAGTGCGTTCGCAGGCACCGGCGCTGGTGCTGCAGTTGCAGCAGCGACTGATCGGAGAGTTTCCGCAAGAACAGAGCTTCCGTAGCGTCATCGGCCAGGAGGGCCAGCTCGCCAGGCAGGACTCCCGGGAATGCGCTTCCCAGGCCCAGGCCGGTTATTTCTCCACACCCCAGATCTTCCTCGACTTGCCGGACCCGGGGGAGGGGATCGGTGATGGTGGTCTCTCTGACACCAGGCGGGGAGAGATCCTTCAGGAGCAACTGGCAGAGATGCTTGAGGCCCGGTGCGCTTTCAAGGAAGGCGTTGCATCGCGATAGGGTTTCCCAGCACAGGTCCTGGGGGTCAGCCTCCAGAATATTCCATCGGCCGGTTACGCCCAGAAGGCTCTGGAGCTTGTGCTGGTGGTGTTGGAGTCGGGGGATAAGATTGTTCAGGTGATCCGCAAGCGGATTGGCCACCAGGCGAAGGGCCCTCTCCTGCTGGAGTTCCCGCTGCTCCTGCAGGGCCTGGTGCCGGGCGTCCAGGAACCGTTTCTGGAGGACCTGGAGGTGTCGATCGGTGGTGGCAAAGGGGAGTTTTTGCTGTAGCTGATCCCAGCGTTCGCGGTGCCGGGGCCAGGTGTTCTGGGCAAGGCGGAGCTGTTTTTCCAGTCCCTCGGCAGTGAGGGCGGCGGAAGGGCTCTCGGTTCCGCTCGTCGGATCAGGGCCTCCCGCCGAGAGATCGGGCGCGGAGGGTCTCTCTCGTCCCTGATGCTGGAGATCCGCCCAGATCGAGGCAAACCAGGACGATACCTCGGCCGATATCTGTTCTGCCAGGGCATCGTCGGTTCCTGCGGCCACGGTGTTGAGCAGAAGGGTGTAGAAATGCTCCACGCTCCGGGCCAGGGGGGGCGGCAGCTCCGTGGCAGATTGTTTCGAGCCGGCAGGGGCCGACTCTTTTTCGGGAGCGGAGACGCCCTCGGGGTCGGTGAAAAATCGGTAGAGTTCACGAAACAGAACGGTCCGGATCTGCTGTGACGCTTCCATGGACGCCGTGCTACTCCAGTTCATGAAGAGCCTGGTCTATCTCCATTTGGAGTTCAGCAAAATCCCGGGCTGCCTGATCCATACCGGCGGCTACGATTTCCGCGTAGGAGCGGTGAACAAAGAGGTGCTGCTCTGCTTCTCCACTGGCTGCGTCGCGGTAGGCCTGGACGGCTTCCGTCGTGGTCTCCGTCTCCCGGCGGATTTCCTGGAGGCGTTTCGTCAGGGCCTCTTTTGTTTCTGCCGTGACTTCCACCTCTTCCTGGCAGGTTCGTTGAACACGGCTGGTCTCGACCGGGAAGGGTTCCCCGGCGACTTCCACGGTGGATGGATCGATCAAACGGACGGGCAGGCGTTCCGAGTAGGCAAAGTCGTCAGCTTCGCCGTAGAAGAAGAGATCTGTTTCCTGGGGTTTCTCCGTGGAGAGGTTCTGGAAGTCCCCGATCCAGATAAGAGTAAGGTGATCCTCCACAAAATCCAGGAGGCGATAGTACTCGCCCCGGTACGCTGTGGGTTCATCGATCTCCTCCTGGAGCGTCTTGTAGCGGGCTGTGCGGAACTCCGAGAGAGCATCGCCCAGGCGGAGCCGCGTTGCTTCGGGGTCAAAACGGCCCGAGGTGCTGTAACGGTAGAGGGCCTCCTCGATGATGGTGTTCACCACGGTGCGCTCTTCCGGACGGGACCAGAGACAGTGACGCATGAGGATGCAATCCAGGACGTCCACCTCGGCGCGGTCGTTGAGGAAGGCACTGGTTCGCAGGAGATGGGCCACCTGTTTCCACCGGCGGTCGCTCACGACGATGGGCTGAGTCGTCTCGCCTGCCGTCGAGAGCCGGTTGTGGCGGGATATTCGTTCCCGAACGTCCAGAATGAACTCCTGAATATCCTGAGGGAGGGTGATGTTTCTGATCTCCTGTTGCCACTGGTCCAGCTCCTCCGACCTGATTTTGTCGGCACCTTGAGGTTCCGGCGGCGTTGTCTCTTCGGTGCTCAGCAGCAGGTCCAGGAAGGATTCCTTCCGCGTAACCGGCACGCTCTCCAGGCGTAACAGAAAGCGATCCCAGAGGTTCTCCAAGGTGGGATCGTCCTTGGGGAGTGTTCCGGCAGCACCGATAACGGTTTTCAGGGGAATTGCCATCTCTTCCCGGCCGTTGCGGAAGCGTCGCTCGCTGATAGCTGTCAGAAGCGTGTTCAGTATGGGGCTCGATGCGTTCCAGAGTTCATCAAGAAAGACGATCTCTGCTGCCGGAAGAAAGCCCTCTACCACCCGCTCGTAGAGATCATAGTTTTTCAGGCGGGTGATTGAAACGGGGCCAAAAAGCTCTTCGGGGGTGCTGAAGCGTCCCAGGAGGTATTCGAAACTGCGGGCGTCCTGAAACAGTCCCGGAAGTCGCCGGGCGATCATGCTCTTTGCCACGCCCGGCGGGCCGTAGAGAAAGAGATTTTGCTGGGAGATCGCCGCCAGTACAGCAAGCCGGAGAGTCTCTTCCTTTTCGAAGAGGTTTGTTGAGAGCGCTTGAATAAGCCTTCTGATTCGGTCTGCACGCATACCGATACTCTTTCCCTTTCTTGGAACGGTGTCAAGCGCCCCGGGATTGTTGTGTTCCCCGGGAGGGGGGACTCCCCGGGTTTTGCTGTTCAGGATAGTATGGGTCCATGAAATACAGCGATTCCGATTCTCTCCTGATCTGGCAGGAGAAGACGCGCACGGATCTGGTGGAAACTCCCGTCTTTTCGCTGGTCCAAAGCCTGCGGCGAAGTTCCTTTGGTCAGGAGAGGACCTACTATGTGATGGAGGCCCCCGACTGGGTAAATCTGATTGCCCTGACCCGGGATAGTTCCGGGCGGGACTGTTTTGTCATGGTCAGGCAGTTTCGTCATGGAAGTAACTGCCTCTCCCTGGAGTTCCCCGGCGGTGTGGTCGATGCAGGGGAAACTCCCGGTCAGGCCGCGCTGCGGGAACTCCGGGAAGAGACGGGGTATCAGGTCCGGCAGGGGGCATCCCGGGGGGCGATGGAGTTTCTTGGCTCTGTTAATCCCAACCCGGCTCTTATGAATAACCGGTGCCACACTTTTTTTGCTCCTGCCGTGGAAAAGGTCGCCGAGCCCGCGCCCGAGAGTGATGAACACCTGGAGGTTTGCCTTGTTCCACTGGAGGAGCTTCTGGCGGGGGAACGGGCCGAAGAGTTTGATCACGCCATGATGCATGTTGCTCTGGGGTTCTTGCTCGGACGGTTGGGAACTCCCGATATCTCCCGGCTCACCAACAGGTGATGAGAACCGACCGGCCGGAAATCGAAAAATGGGGGGAAAGGGGAAAAAGCTGAGGGGGACAAGAGGCGCCGGCCGGATTCGAACCGGCGAATGAAGGATTTGCAGTCCTCTCCCTTACCACTTGGGTACGGCGCCAAAGGTTGGCTTATCGGGACCAATCATAGTCAAACCCCGGGGCTTTGTAAAGAGGGGGCTCCGGGAAGCAGATCTTCGAAGATGCAGACAAGGCCTTGAATCTCCTGAAGGGGGCCTTCCCAAAAGCTGACGGTCTCCAGATCGGCCCCCACCCTGGAGGCAATGGCAGCAGCGCTGCAACGCCCCGTTTCTCCGAGAAGATCCCGGTACCGATCGGGGAAGGAGCGGGGGTGCTGGTGGTTTTGCCGGAAGAGAGCCAGGGCAAAGAGCTGACCAAAGGCGTAGGGATAGTTGTAGAAGGCAAGGTCGGCCCGGTAGTAATGGCTCTTCACAGCCCACATATAGGGATGGAGTTCCCGGCTGTTCAGAGCCTCGCCGTAGGTTCGCCTTTGGGCGGTGAGCATCAGTTCGTTTAGTGTTCCCGGCGAGAGTTCTCCCTCGGCCCTCCGGGCGATCAGGGCAGATTCGAACTCAAAACGGGAGAGAATATCCACGATGATCTGGGTTGCGCTCTGCAGAAACTGGTCCAGAATGAAAAGTT
This sequence comes from Alkalispirochaeta americana, assembly GCF_900156105.1. Lineage (NCBI taxonomy): Bacteria > Pseudomonadati > Spirochaetota > Spirochaetia > Spirochaetales > Spirochaetaceae > Alkalispirochaeta > Alkalispirochaeta americana. The sequence continues at coordinate 120,039 of NZ_FTMS01000010.1, read as the reverse complement.
GCTGCCCGGGCGTTCCCTGTGATCGGGACGCCTCAAAGACCAGGTGTTCGCAAAAGAGACTGGCCGTTTCTGCCAGGATCATGGGATATCGCCGTTCGGACGAGGGAAGATCCTTCAGCACGTGCGAATGCCAGGCATGACCCAGCTCATGGGCCAGGGTGCTCAGGCTGTCCCAGGAACCGTCAAAGTTTATCAGGATGCGGCTCTCCCGGGCCAGAGGGAAGTCCATGCAGTAGGCCCCTCCCACCTTCCCCGACCGGGTTTCTGCATCGATCCAGTGTTTATCCCGGAGTTCCAGAACAAAATCGCCCAGGGCCGGATCGAAGGAGGCAAAGATCTGGCTGATCTGATCCAGAGCACCCGGGAGAGATATCCTCTGGGGAGGTGTGCCCACGGGGGCCGCCAGATCGTAAAATGAGAGGCGCTCTATCCCGAGAAAGGCGGCCTTTGCCCGCAGGTAGCGCCGGAAAAGGGGGAGAGCGGCCCTCATGGCGGTAACGAGCGATTCCAGGGATTTTCTGGAGAGGCGGTTTTGATGGAGCGAGCGCTCCAGCGTATCCTGCCAGCCCCGGCGCTGGTCCAGCGCGGAGGAGGCCCCCTTGACGCCATTCAAAGCGTACGACAGAGGCAGCTCCATCGACCTCCAGGCGTCACATTCTGCTTTCCAGGCCCGGCGGCGCAGGCCTCTGTCGGCGTCCGAGGCAAGGTTGCGAATCTCCACCATGGTCAACTCCTGCTCCCCCTCCCAGGGTACACGAAGAGAGCTGGCGATTGTCTCCTGGAGGCGGCTCCAGGCGTCGGCCCCGGGGCGAGCCAGTTCTGCCGCCAGCGATTCCTCGGTCAGAGACATCTGATGCGTCGCCAGGTCGCGTTCTTCCTGAAGGAAAAGCAGGGCCCCCTCGATCAGGGGGGATTCCCGGGCTGCCGAGGTGAGATCCCGGGATGACACCTGCGAGAGCCCCTGTCGGAAGCGCACGGTGATTTCTGCCAGGGGAACGCTTCGCTTTGTTACGGCGTTCAGGGTTCTCAGGGCCTCTTCGCCGGTGGTGGCGGTGCTGTACACGGCGTAGCAGTAATGTTCGAGCTGCTCGTAGAGATCACGCAGTGCGTTGATCCCGGTCAGGATTCCCGGAAGCTCCTGGCAAAAGAGATTTCGGGAAGTAGCATCGCTCTGCAGGGCCCGGTACTCGTGGCGTTCCAGGATCTCCCGGAGTTCGGCAAGTTTCCGGTCCAGCTCTGCCAGATCTCCCAGAAAAGCCTCCGAAGCAAGGCCGGGATAGATCGAGTGGAGCTGCCACCGGTCCTGCCCCGGGGTGGAGTCAGTAGGTCCAGTCGGCATTGGGATCTTCGTATTCCAGGATTTCCCCGGGGGAAAAAAACAGCTCGATTTCCCGGCGTGCGCTCTCGGAGCAATCCGAGGTGTGGATCACGTTTTTTCGTGTCACGGCGGCAAAGTCGCCCCGGATTGTTCCTGGAGGGGCCTCCTCTATCCGGGTTGGACCAGCCAGGGCACGGACCCGGGCAATGGCATTTTCACCGCAGACCACCATGGCCACCACGGGGCCAGAGGTAGTGTAGGATATCAGGTCCGGGAAAAAGGGCCGCTGTGAGTGCTCTGCGTAATGCCTTTCGGCGATCTCCCGGGGGATGACCATCAGTTTCAGGGCGGCCAGGGTGAGCCCCTTTTCCTCCAGTCGCTGAAGAATGATTCCTGTCAGACGGCGTTGCAAAACTCCGGGCTTCAACATTACGTAGGTCTTCTCGTATGCCATGCCCCCAGTATGGATGTTCTCCTTCAGGATTTCAACTCTTTCCATTTTTACCCTTTTCCGATTCCCGAGGGCTGTTTCCCGACGGTGCCGACCATTCGGTCTTTGTTCGGACATGATTTTTCCGGTATGATGGATGTCATGATTATCAAGTCTGCCTTGCTAACCGATCTCTACGAGCTAACCATGATGCAGGGGTATCACCACGAAGGAATGCACCGGCGGGCTGTCTTCGACATGTTTTTCCGACGACAGCCCTTTGGCGGAGGGTTTTCCGTCTTCGCCGGCTTGGCAGATCTTCTGGAGGCTCTGGAAACGATCCGCTTTTTACCGGAGGAACTGGAGTATCTCGCCGGGCTCGGACTGTTTCGCCCGGAGTTCCTCGATTATCTTGCTTCCTTCCGGTTTTCCGGTGATATCTGGGCTGTCCCCGAGGGAACGCTGGTCTTTCCCCAGGAGCCGCTGGTGCGGGTTCACGCCACCATGCTCGAGGCGCAACTTATAGAGAGCCTCCTTCTGAACGTTCTGAATTATCAGACCCTGGTGGCAACCAAGACCGCCCGGATATATCTGGCTTCCCGGGGAGGTTCGATCGCCGAGTTCGGACTCAGGCGTGCTCAGGGTCCCGACGGGGCGATGAGCGCTTCCCGGGCCGCCTATATTGGCGGAGCCTCGGCGACCAGCAACACCCTGGCGGGAATGCGTTTCGCCATTCCCGTCACCGGCACCATGGCCCACAGCTGGGTTATGGCCTTCGAAAACGAGGAAGAAGCCTTTCGGCGCTACGCTCGCCTGTATCCCGAGCAGACGGTTCTTCTTATCGACACCTACGACACCCTGGGCAGCGGAATCCGGAGCGCGATCACCGTGGGCAAGGAGCTCCAGGACCAGGGCCACCCCGTGGCGGTCCGTCTGGACAGCGGTGACATTCAGTATCTGAGCAAGGCCGTCAGGAAGAAGCTCGACCAGGCGGGGCTCGGCGACGCCCGAATTGCCGTTTCCAACGAGCTGAATGAGGAGATCATCGCCCAGCTGGTAGCCGCAGGAAGCCCCGTTGATATGTGGGGGGTGGGAACCCAGCTGGTTACGGGGGGGAGTGACTCGGCCCTCACGGGGGTGTACAAGATGGCAGCAAAGGAAGGGCCCCGGGGCACCTTTGTCCCCACAATGAAGATGAGTGACAACCCCGAGAAAAGTACCAACCCGGGAATCAAGCAGATCTATCGCTTCTACGGCCCCGACGACTACCCCCTGGCAGACCTGATCGCCGAAGAGGGAGAAGATATCCTGCCGGGCCGGGGGTATACCTTCTATCACCCCGCCGGGGACTACCGAAAGACCCGTCTGGATCGCTACGAGCGGATCGAGCCCCTTCTGACATTGCACATGCGCCAGGGGGAACGGCTCGGTTCCTCTCCGGAACTGGCCGGAATACGCCAGCGGACCATGACGAACCTGGATTGTCTCGATGAGACCTACAAACGGATCATCAACCCCCACATCTACAAGGTCTCTCTCTCGGAACAGCTGCGACGGCAAAAGGACCAGTTCTTCCGGGACCTGTGACGGGCTGCGGGGTCAGCCCGGGGAACTCGGGGTAGCCGGGGTAGCCGGGGTAGCGGCCGGGACACAAAAAACCCCGCACCGGGGAGAGCCAGGGGCCGTCGCGGTGCGGGGTGGTTGTACCGGATGGTACAGGGAGGTTACTCGATGACGATGGCGTCGGCGGGGCATTCCTCCATCGCTTCCTGGACCTGATCTTCCAGGTCAGCAGGAACATCACCGGGTTTCGCCTCGGCCAGGCCATCGTCGTTCATGATGAACACATCGGGAACCATGTTGGTGCAGATTGCACAGCTAATACACAGATCGGGATCAACTTTCGTGGTCATACGCAACTCCTTTGCACGTGTTTGTGTGCTGACTCGGGGATTATTGTGATGCAGGGATCTTAAAAAGTCAATTGCTTTTCTTCTTTGGCGGTTCTTTGGTAGAAAAACGTTAAAAAAATCACTATTTTTTTACTTGAACGTCTTCCCATCTACATTGTACCCTAGGGGCATGAAAACGTCACCACTGGATCGCTTGGTTTTAAGCGAGCACCTCCGAGAGATGCTCTGCTGTGTTGACCTGGTTTTTCCGGAAAGCCGAGACCACCTGTTGGAGCTCGCTTATCTGGAAACTGATAAAGACCTCGTAGAGGTCGCCTACGATGTTCCCGGCAAAGGGCGTGTCGTGGAGGCCACGGTTGGCCGTTGCAAAAACGGAGCCGCCGTAAACTACGTGGAGCCCTATATGCGCCGGCGGGATCCCGACGCGATGGTCATCGCCGATGATCGTCCCACGGACAAGCCCCACTGGAACAACCGCTTCAAGCAGCCCTTCGAGGAAGTCCGGCAGGAGACCTTCCGCTGGTTCCGTGAGGATGTGGGGCGCCTGATCGTGTTGCCCTTCCTCTCGGGAGACAAGAAGCGGGGGTACCCCACGCTCCTGATCGCTCCGGAGAACGCGGGATTCTTCGTGGCCGGTCTGGCCGACCTGCAGGGATTTTTCACTGCCGATGAGATCCCTGAAAACTTCGAGCCCCGGGCAGTGATTTATCTGGCACCTCCTTTCCGGCACACCCACTTCGACGGAAAGCAGGTGGTGGTTCATAACCGTCTGCCGGGAATGCACGAGCTTTTTGCCTACAATCTCTATCCCGGTCCCAGCGCAAAGAAGGGTGTCTACGGAATCCTTCTGAGCATTGGCGAGGAAGAGGATTGGGTAACCCTCCACAGCTCGGCCGTTCGGGTGGTCACCCCCTACGACAATGAGTTCGTGATCATGCACGAAGGTGCCAGCGGCGGTGGAAAGAGCGAGATGACCCAGCAGCTTCACCGGGAACCGGATGGCCGGATTCGTCTCGCCCACAACACCATAACCGGCGATGATATCTACTTCGAGCTCCTTGATCCGTGTGAGCTGGAGCCTGTCACTGATGATATGGCCCTGGCCCATCCCTCGATCCAGACCAGCACCACGGGACGCCTCATGATTGAGGATGCCGAGGCAGGGTGGTTTCTCCGGGTGGATCACCTCAATGAGTACGGCAAAGAGCCGGCCATTGAGAAGCTCTGTATTAATCCGCCGGAGCCCCTGATCTTCCTGAACCTCGAGGGAAAGCCCGGTTCCACCATTCTGCCTTGGGAGCATATCCAGGACGAACCCGGAAAGCCCTGTCCCAACCCGCGGGTGATCATGCCCCGTCACTTTATCGACAAAGTGGTGGACGATCCGGTTGCCGTGGACGTGAGGAGTTTCGGTGTTCGGACGCCTCCCTCAACCAAGAAGAACCCCAACTACGGTATCATCGGCATGATGCATATCCTGCCGCCGGCCCTGGCATGGCTCTGGCGCCTGGTGGCTCCCCGGGGACACGCCAACCCCAGTATCGTTACCACCGAGGGGCTCACCAGCGAAGGTGTAGGATCCTACTGGCCCTTTGCCACGGGGAAAAAGGTGACCCAGGCAAATCTCCTGCTCAAAGTGACGCAGGAAACGCCCGGTACCCCCTATGTGCTTATCCCGAACCAGTATATCGGTGCCTACAAGGTGGGCTTCCAGCCCGAGTGGATTTTGCGGGAGTACATGGCTCGCCGGGGATCGGTGAAGTTCCGGCCCGAGCAGCTTATCGAGTCCCGCTGTCCTCTTCTGGGATACAGCATGGAACGGCTCAAGGTTGCCGGACAGCTCATGCCTGCAGGATTGCTCCACGTTCACGAGCAGCCCGAGGTGGGAATCAAGGGATACGACGCCGGTCAGAAGATCCTTGCGGATTTCTTCAAGAAAGAAGTCTCGCAGTTCCTCACGGACGATCTTGATCCCCTGGGACGAAAGATCATCGATGTCTGTATGAATGACGGGACTCTGCAGGACTATATCAAGGTTTTCAATTCCTAAAGTTCCTGCCCCTGTGTCTTCGGTTCCCGGGATTCCCCGGGAACTCTTCTGCAAGGGTTCGAAGCCCGTCGGGCCGATCGTAGCGGCTTCTGCGCAACGATCGGCCGGGGTTTCGGCCTTTCATCGGGGTCTTGCTATCGTTCGCCGGTCTTTTTGATGAGGTGATAGCCGAATTGCGTCCGTACTACGCCGGAGATCTTCCCGGTGCGCAATTTGATCACCGCCTCCTCGAAGGGCTTTACCATCTTCCCCGGGCCGAACCATCCCAGATCTCCACCCTTTGATTTACTGGGGCAGGTTGAATGCTCCTTTGCCAGGGCCTCGAAGCGGGCTCCGCTCTTGATCCGTTTCAGGATTTGTTCTGCCAGAGCTTTCTCTTTTACCAGAATATGACTTGCTTTCCATTCCATGGGGGGAGTATAGCCTTTTTCCCCGGGTTTCGGAATAAACGGTGCCGTCCTCTGAGGTGTTTCAGGTGCCGCGCAGGTCTACGCAGAGCAGGCAGTGCTGACCCTGGGCGGAGCGAAACTTCTGGGTGATGGTCCTGCAGAGGTTTCCTGTGGCCAGGGATATATAGGGTTTTGTCACGTACCGGTCCTGGTCCAGGGCGTGGAGGCCAAAGACATACTCCTTGTTGCTGTGGTCGGTTCCTTTCTCGCAGAGGGAGAAGAGGGGATTGCCCTGTTTTGATGCGAGGTTTGATGGCGCGTTTGCGCAAGCTCCTGAGTGTCCGTCGCGTTTCCCCTTCGTGATATCTGGTTCGGCAGCTTCGTTGCCGGGAGTCACCATCTCGGTGATCTGGATTCCCGTGTCGGTGGTGATGTAGACGGCATCGATCGTTTCCCGCGCGCGAGCCCACTTTTCAAGATACGGCTCCATGCGCGACGCACCGATTTTTTTCAGGTTTTCCAGGAGGTGATCTATCTCTCCCGAGATAGCCAGGTCGGACTGACGGGCTTTCCGGAGGTCTGCGGCCAGGGTCTCCTGAAGCTGTGCCAACAGAGGCGGGAGTTTCTCCGATCCCTGGGCGATCAGCGCGGCGATGCCCGGCCGGGGGCGCCCCAGAAGAAACCCCTGGGCGAGTTGCACGCCCTCCCGGGCGCAGAAGGCCAGGTCCTGGATCGTCTCGATCCCCTCGGCAAGGCTGAGAGCCCCCATAGTCTGGGCCAGATACCCCACAGAGCGGAGGATTGCCTGCTTTAGCGGATCCTGATGAACGCCCTTGACGATGGAGCGGTCGATCTTGATGATCTGGGGTTGCACCAGGGCGACCCGTTCGAGGTTGGAGTTCTTTGTCCCGAAATCGTCCAGGGTGATCAGGAATCCTTCCTGGCGGTTGCGGGTAACAAAGTCAAGCAGTTCTTTTGGCGTGTCCACCGACGATTCCACGATATCCAGGGCCACGTTGCGGGGATCAAGGCCCGCCCTTTTGACGGTGGAGAGAATCGCCTCGGGGTCCATATCTCCCCGGTTCAGAAGATGGGCCGAGAAGTTCAGGAAAAGAAGAAGGTCCTCTCTGGTCGAAGAGGCTTCTTCCACGAAGGCCTTGATGGAGACCCTGTGAGCAGAATTCTCAAGTTCCAGGAGGCAGCCCATCTGGCGGGCTCTCTCAAAGACGATTCCTGGAGCCAGAAGCGCTCCGTCGCGTGTGACGGGCCGCAGAAGTGCCTCGCACCCCACGATCCGGGCGGTGCGGAGGTTAACGACCGGTTGAAAGTAGGCGGAGAGCCGGTCCACCTGCAGGCTCTCCAGGAGCTCCTCCAGGCAGAAATTCATGCCAGAGGCTCCGATGCACCCGAGGAGAGACTTCGGCCAAGGGCCTCCATAAAGGCAAGGTCGTTGAGGACCTTCTGGCGACTGTAACGGGGAGGTGTTCCTTCCCGGAGATTCCGGAGGATCTCCTGCCACATGGTCGTGCTCTCGCACTGCCACGAGAAGGGAAGGAGCGATTCCGTTCCGTCCTGGGGGGATCGGATATGGAGTTCCTTATCGCGCACTACCAGGGCTCCCTTGGTGCCGTGAATCACGAAGTGATCACCCAGTTTTCCGAGGCAACTGGAGTGGATCATGGTCCCCTGGATATCCCCGGGGTAGATCGCCGAAAAGGTGAGCAGGTCGATCTCGCCGAAATCCGGCCGGAGCGAGCGTCCCCGGGCGAAGACCTCCCGGGGAGGACCGAACAGTTCCTGGAAGAGGGCTACTTCGTGGATGCCGCCGTCAAAGAAGTTGCCCAGGGGAAAATCAGGGGTCTGGCGCCAGGATGTGCTTCCGTAGCCGCCGGTCAGGTCCTCGTCGGCGGCAATCCTGCCGTGGAGAACCCGCTCAAAACTGACGGGGGTGCCGATCTCGCCTTCTTTCAGAAGAGTTTTGACTTCCGGAATAAGGGCCTTATAGAGGTACTGCTCCAGGACGATCAGCGTGGCGGCGCTCCCTTCCCTGAGATGCATCTCTTCCTCGATACGGTAGAGATTCTGCGCTTCGGCCAGGGACCGTGCGAGAGGTTTTTCCACGATGACCTGTTTTCCTGCCTCCAGGGCCGCCTGTGCAAAGGCGGCGTTCAGACTGATCGGAGTGAGGATGATAACCGCCTCCACCTCGGGGTCCCCGATCAGCTCCCGGGCATCGCTGTAGATTGTTGCATCGGGGTAGGCCTGGCGGGCCCGTTTCTGGTTTTCCCTGGAGCGGGCTGCCACGGCTGCAACGTGAATCTCGTCGTGCAGTTCCGAGAGTATCCTGCGGTGGGTCTTCTCCCATATCAGCCCCGGACCGATAATTCCAGAATGTATCATACCTTTATCATAACCCAAATTTTGCTTTCTTGCCAAAGCGAGGTCTCGGGTGTAGCCTGTATGTATGAATCAACCAGAAACTATTCGTGCCATTGTTGCTCAGTCTGTGGAGCAACACGCAGATCTGGTGGCTTTCCGGATGACCGGGACCACCGGTCACACCTACCGGGAGATGGGAAGAGCTATCGCCGGGGTTCAGCAGGAGCTGGCCCGCCTGGGGGTGGCCAAAGGGGACAGGGTTGCCCTGCTGAGCGAGAGCCAGGTGGGGTGGCCGGCAGCGTATCTCGGGATTACCTCCTGGGCTGCCGTGGTGGTGCCCATTCTCACGGAGTTCACCGTGGAGGATGTGCAGGGAATCCTGGAACACTCGGGCAGCCGCATCCTGATTATTTCCAGACGGCACCAGGAACGGTGCGGGGATAACCTTGATGCCTTGGGCCTGACAGTGCTGATTCTGGAAGACCTGATGGATCAGGTTCTTGCAGGAGATGCGACGATTCCCGACCAGTACCCTCAGGAGTTGGATGCTACCGACACAGCGGCGATCATCTATACTTCGGGGACAACGGGCCACTCCAAGGGTGTCGAACTCTCGCATCGCAACATTTGTTCCAACGTTTTTGGTTCCAACGGCTTTGCCGCAGGGGGGATAAAACCCGGCGACCGCATGCTCTCGTTGCTTCCCCTGGCCCATACCTACGAGTGCACCCTGGGAATGATCCTGCCCTTCACCATGGGCGGCGTGGTGACCTACCTGGATCGGCCCGCTTCTCCCACGGTTCTCATGAGCGCTCTCAAGGAAGTTCGGCCCGATCTGATGCTGGCCGTGCCCCTGCTCATCGAGAAGATGGTCCGGGCCCGGATCATGCCCAAGCTCAACAAGCCCCTGGTACGGGCTATCCGGATGGTTCCCGGTGTGAACCGGATCATCTACCGCGCCGCAGGAAAGAAACTTCTGGCCGCTTTTGGCGGAGAGCTTCGTTTCTTCGGGATCGGAGGGGCTCCTCTGACGGCCGACGTGGAGGACGTGCTCTTTCGCATGGGGTTTCCCTACGCGATCGGCTACGGTCTCACCGAGACAGCGCCGCTTCTGGCTGGAACCAGCCCCGGCGCGAACACCCGCCGCTCCACGGGCGTGAATGTTCCCGGTGTCGAAATTCGCATCCAGGATGGGGAAATCCAGGTTCGCGGTCCCAACGTGATGAAGGGGTATTATCGCGATCCCGAACAGACCGCCCAGGTCTTTACCGAAGACGGCTGGTTTCGCACGGGCGATCTGGGAACCTTTGACGCTCAGGGACGGCTTTACGTTCAGGGCCGAAAAAAATCCGTTATCGTCGGTGCCAGCGGTGAAAATATTTATCCCGAAGCGATTGAATCCCTGATCAATCAGTTTAAGGGTGTAATGGAGTCTTTGGTGGTCGAACGAAGCGGGCGTCTTATCGCCCGGGTCCTTCTGGATTACGAACAACTAACGGAGCAAATGTCGGAACAGATGAAGGGCCACGCCGAGAACACCTCGGCCTACCTGGAGGATATCCGCCGTCAGGTAAACGCCCGACTCAGCTCGTTTTCCCGTCTCACCGAGATGATCGAGCAGCGGGAGCCCTTTGAAAAGACCCCGACCTTCAAGATCAAGCGCTACATGTATCAGTGAGCGTACAGCCGTGGCGGTGTGGAAGAGGGTGGCAGCGCGGAAGGTGATCGGCGGGTCCCTTCTTCTGCGGGTGTTCCTGGTGGGGGTGATGGCCGCTATGGCCACCGCCGCCTTCGGGGCCGGGGCTCCCGAGGCCGTTCCCGGCCGGGATGTTCTGGCGATCGCCGTCAGGGCTGAGCCGGAATCGCTGGACCCGGTGAAGGCCAGCTCATCCTCGGCGATCTCTGTGGTGGAGCATCTGGTGGAGGGTCTGGTTGTCCTGGAGGAGGGGCTTCCAGGCACGGCCCCGTCCCTGGTGCCAGGTCTTGCCGAGCGCTGGGAGAGTAACCGGGATTCCACTGTCTGGACCTTTCATATTCGCCGGGGTGTCACCTTTCACGACGGAACCCCCCTTGATGCCCGGGCGGTTCAGGCAAATCTGGAGCGCTCCCGGGATGCCCGGACTGGTGCAGCGGGAGCGACCCTCCTGGAAGACCTGGAGTCGATCGAGGTGGTCGGTTCTCATACGGTGCGGATAAGGCTTGCGCGTCCCTGCGCCCCCTTTCCCGCCCACCTGGCCCACCCTTCCCTGGGAATTGTAAGCCCTTCCCAATTTCGGCAGCTGGCTCCCGGAGAGAGCCTTTCCCTGCCCGCAGGAACCGGACCCTACGTGGTGGACCACTGGGCCAGGGGCGAGCAGATCACCCTGGCGATAAACCCAAGGTACCGGGGGCCGTCTCCCCTGATTTCCCGTCTCGTTTTTACCTTTCTGCCCCAGGCTTCGGCGCGAATAGCTGCTCTTGAAAACGGCGATATTGATGTGGCCCTGGAAATTCCTCCCGGGGCTGCGGAAACCCTCGAGACACTCTCCGGGATCACTGTGGTGCGTCAGAGCACGGTCCGTACCATCTATATCGGCCTGAACACGCGCCGCGGCCCTCTCGACCGACCCCTGGTTCGGCAGGCTTTGAACCATGCCATTCACAGGGATCGTATCCTGGAGCTTCTTCAGGGGGAGGCTATCGTCGCCGACGGGCCCCTGGCTCCGGCCGTCTTTGGCTACGCTCCGGTGGCCTCGTACGACTACGATCCGTCCCGGGCCCGGCAGCTACTGGCCCGGGCAGGCTTTCCCGAAGGGTTCGATATGGTGCTCTACCATCCCCGGGGCCGATACCCTCGGGACGTTGCGGTGGCCGAAGCGGTGCAGGACATGCTCCTTGATGTGGGTGTTCGGCTTCGTCTTGAAAGCCACCCCTGGCCCCGACTTCTGGATCTCACGGCGCTCCCGGCCGACCAGGCGGGATACGACGCCTATCTGATGGGGCAGGACGTTATTACCCTCGATGGAGACTGGGGGCTTTTTCGGCAGTTCCATAGTGAACAGGCCCCCCCGGGGGGGGATAATCGGGGCTTCTACTCCAATCCTGTGGTGGACGACCTCCTTTCCCGGGGCCGGGCAGAGGTGGACCCGCTGGCCCGGCGCGAGATCTACGCCGAGGTTATCCAGGAGATCCGGGACGACGCACCCTGGATTGTTCTCTACCACCAGGGGCAGATCAAGGCGGTTCGCTCGGAGATCCGGGGCCTCTCGTTACATCCCCTGGGGTATCTCAGGACCGGCCAGGCCCGTTTCATCGATTCCGGGATCGACTGAACGGTCGACCGGGGCAACCGAGTCGCCCGAGCCAAGCGCAGATGTTCGAAAAACAGTCGGTCTTGCGCTATAGTGTAAGATATCCGAGTCTGATACCGGAGGCGTTGTGACGTGGTTATCGAAAGAACCCCGCAAGGGGGGGGCGCAGGATTTTCCGGCTGCCTCAATACAACAACAAATTGATGCCCTCCTGAACCTGTATCTCCTCCTGGGCGTTGTATTTCTTCTCCTGGCGGGAATTCTCCACGCCCTGGCGGCCTTTCTGCACGGCCTCGATCGGCAAACTTTTGTCATGTTGTGGGCCGATCTCCTGGCTGTTCTGCTCCTTGCCGGGGGGCTAACCTTCCGGAAGGTCCTGGGAACCCTGCTGAAGCTTGCCCTGATCATTCTGGTAGTTACTCCCATCGCCACGCTTTCCTTTGTGTTTAACGGGCTCCTGGGAAGCGGCACCATTTTGCTCTGCTCGGTGATCATGATTGTGGTGGTCACTGTGCGGCCCCGGGCAGCCCTGGTTGCCGTGGGAGGAATGCTTCTGGTCTTTCCCCTTCTGGCCCTCCTCGTTTTTCTGGGGGTTGTCTCCTACACTCCCCAGGCCGCCATGAGGGTGAACAGCCCCCTGACCTGGATCTTCCACGGGATCATCATGACCGGCTTTGCCTGCGTCAGCGGGATCACGGTGAACACCTTCAGGTCGGGATTGCTCCGGCACATCCATGAACTGGACCGGTCCAAGGGGCGTATCGAGCGTCTTGCCTTCTACGATTCCCTCACGGGTTTGCCCAACCGGCATCGCTTCGAGGAATATCTCCAGGAGCGGCTCTCCGGGCCAGGGGTGCAGGGGTTCGTGGTGCTGCTTGATATCAAGGCCTTCCGGGTGATCAACGCCATGTTCGGAAACGATCGGGGGGATCAGGTGCTGCGCACCGTGGCAGAACTCCTTCAAAAGGAGGAGACCTATCCCCAGTACTACGCACGGATTGGAGGGGATGAGTTTGCCCTCTGGATCGAGGGGGCCGACGAGGAGGATCTGCAACGGGAGTTCAGCCGCTTTTGTGCCGCCACCGATCGGGCCTTTCCAGCGGCCCGTCACGGGCACCGCATCGCCTACTACTGCGGTGTTTCCTCCTATCCCGGGGACGGTGACAGTCTTGAGGTCTGCTGGCGCCGTGCAAGCATCGCCCTGCGCTGGGCGAAGGAGCACCTGCGGGAGGGGCTCGTCTTTTTTGCTCCCGAGATGCTCGCCGGGGCCGACGAGACGCTGCGCCTTCAGAACTTGCTGGAGCGGGCGATCCAGCAGGAGGAGTTTCGCATCGCCTACCAGCCCAAGGTGGATGTCCACTCCGGAAAAATCCTGGGCGTGGAGGCCCTGGCCCGGTGGGATTCTCCCGAGTTGGGATCGGTTTCTCCGAACATCTTTATTCCGGCTATCCTCAGGGCTCACCTGACCATACCCTTCAGCCGCCTGATTTTCAGGATGATTCTCGATCAGATGCCCGAGATCGAAAAACACTACGGCCCAAAAACGCCCGTGGCAATCAACGCCTCGGCACACTTCTTTGGAATGGCCGGGTTCAGCGAGTACGTGATCGATGCCATAAGGCGCGCTGGTGTGGACCCGTCGCAGATTATCTTCGAGATCACCGAGGATGTGCTCATCGAGGATATGCCCTTGATGCAGCAGGTGCTGGGCGAACTTACCCGTTTTGGTGTGGGAGTCTCCCTTGACGATTTCGGGACGGGCTTCTCCTCGCTCTACTGTATCCATTCCCTGGCGTTCACCGAGCTGAAGATTGACCGCTCCTTTGTGGAGCATATCTGCAACGACGAGAAAAGCTTCAAGCTTTTCCATCTGATTTGTTCCGTGGCGACCCTCTATGGCCTTACCATCGTGGCCGAAGGCGTGGAGACGCAGGAGCAGGCGGACAAGCTGAAGGAGACCTTTTGTACCATCGCCCAGGGGTTCCATTACGCCCGGCCGGAGATCCTCTGCCCCGAACCTGGTCAGCTGCTCCGGCGGCCTGGCCAGGCTCCTGCGCTGGATCTGTCCTTCACTCCTGATCGGTCTGCCAATCGGGATCGGTCTGCTCCCCCGCTATCGGAAGAGACATCGTCCTGAGGATATTTGCCGGACGTTACCTCTGGTGCCGCAGGAGGCAGGCGTAGCGTCCGTTTTGTGCTGCAAGCTCTTGGTGGGTGCCTTCCTCGACGATCTTTCCCTGATGCATCACCAGAATCCGATCGGCTGTGCGGATCGTCGCCAGGCGGTGGGCTATGACAAAGGTGGTCCTGCCCCGGCGGAGCCGTTCCAGGGCTTTGTGGACAAGTTGTTCGGTTCGGATATCCAGGTAGGCGCCGGCCTCGTCCAGAATCAGCACCGTGGGGTCCCTGATAAGGGCCCTTGCAAAGGCAACAATCTGACGCTGGCCGATGGAGAGGTTGTTTCCCCGTTCTCCCACCTGGGTGTGGATTCCCTCGGGTAAAGACTGGATCATCTCCTGGACTCCCATATCCTGAAAAACCTGATGGATTCGCTCTTCCGGGGCACGGGGTTCTCCGAACCGAACGTTTTCGGCGATGGTCCCCGAAAAAATTCCGGCGTCTTGCATGACCAGAGCTATTCGGGAGCGGAACCACTGCTGGGGAAGGGTTCTCAGATCCTGGTGATCCACCAGAACGCTTCCCCGAAGCGGATCGTAGAAGCGGCACAGGAGGTTCATGATGGTGCTTTTCCCCGCACCGGTGGCACCCACCACGGCCAGGGTCTCTCCGGGCCGGGCGGTAAAGGAGATATCCTGGACAACGTAGTCTTCCCCCTCGTAGGCAAACCAGACATTCCGGAAAGATACCTCGCCCCGGATGGAACGGGAGGGGGAAAAATCTTCGGAAAGATCCTCGTCTGAGACCTGGAGGGTCTCGTCCATAAGCGAAAAGATTCGCTCGGCCGATGCCATGGCCCGGCTCATCTGGTTCAGCATATTGCTGATTTTCTGGAGTGGCTGGAAGAACCGGTTAATGTAGACCAGAAAAGCTGCAATTACGCCCAGAGAGATTGCCTCGCGGTGAAGAAGTATTCCCCCGCCCAGAAGAACCAGCGCTGTTCCGGTGAGGCCCAGGGTGACCACGCTCTGCCAGAAGAGGGCGTTCAGGGGGTAGAAGGTTCGTGCTTCTTCGTAATATTCCTGATTGATCCGGGCAAAGTTTCTGATGTTCTCGTCTTCCCTGGCAAAGGTGCGGATGACCTTGATTCCCGAGATGGATTCGTTCAGGAAGGCGTTCACGACCGAGAGAGTGTGCTGGATTCGGCGTCCCCGTTTGATCAGTTGCTCCTGAAGGCCAAAGACCAGAAGGCAGAACAGGGGAAGGGTGATCACCAGAACCAGGCTCAGCCGAAGATCGAGGATCATCATGGCGGCGATCAAACCGACCAGGGTGAGGACATCAACCACCACCGTATCGAGGCCGGCCCGGAGGAGCTCTTCCAGGACCTGGATATCGTTGGTGACGCGGCTCATGATCTGTCCTGCCTGGTGGGTGTCGTAAAAGCGGAAGGAGAGATACTGGAGGCCTGTAACCAGATCTTTTCTGAGCGATGAAAGCAGGCCGTAGCCGATTTTCATCATGAGTATTCCCTGGTAGCGGTTGCTCCAGTAGAGAACCGCCAGAAGTGCTGCCAGAAAAGTCAGAAGTTTTGCCAGGCCCCGGAGGTCTCCCGGGACAATATAACGGTCGATACCGATTTGCAGGAGAAGAGGGATCGTCACGGTGCATCCCACGGCGATGATCGCCAGGGTGTACATCAGCACCAGGCTGCGGGTATAGCCTCTCAGGTATCCCAGGAGACGTCTCAGGATGGTCCAGTCAAAACCCCGGGAAACTTCCTCCCGGGGCAACGGGATCTGGCGGGTGCTCCCTTTGTTCAGCATGTCTCAGACCTCCTGTTTCTCGTAGATTGTCCGGTAGAGGCTGTTCTGCTCCAGCAAAACCTCGTGGGAGTCCATGGCCTGAACTGTTCCCTTGTCCAGCACGATGATTCGGTCTGCCAGGGCCAGGGAACTAACCCGTTGGGCAATAATGATTGTGGTGCGCCCTGCCATGAGGGTGTGAAGCTGTTGCTGGATACGTCGTTCTGTGACCGCATCAAGGCTGGAGGTGGAATCATCCAGGATGAGGATCTGGGGATCCTGGAGGAGCGTCCGGGCGATGGCGATCCGCTGCCGCTGTCCGCCCGAGAGCCCCGTTCCGTACTCTCCCACGGTGGTGTGGTATCCCTGGGGAAGAGTCATGATAAAATCATGGATCTGGGCGTAGCGGGCCACTTGCTGAATCTCCTGATCCGATGCATCGGGGCGGGCAAAGGCGATATTGTCCCGTATGGTGGCGGAGAAGAGAAAGGTTTCCTGCAGGACCGTTCCGATCCGGGACCGCAGGTAGGGGAGATCCCAGTTCTCGATGTTCTCCCCGTCGATCAGGATCGATCCTGCCGTGGGTGGGTAGAACCGGGGAATCAGGGATATAAGCGTGCTTTTCCCTGCTCCGGTGAGGCCGAAGAGGGCCACTCGTTCCCCCGGATCGATCTCGAAAGAGACATCCTTGAGCACGGGCGTATCGGGATGGTAGTGAAATCCCACGCCCTGGAACGATATGGCTCCCCTGATGGGAGTGCGGCATTGCCCGGTGTTCCGCTGGTGCTGGTCGGGGCTTGTCAGGATTTGCCGGACCCGGTGGGCCGCGCTGGCGGCCTGATTTACCAGAGCGGTGTTGAAGGCCAGAATCCGCAAGGGAAAGGCCATGACCGAGAGATAGGTAATAAAGGCCAGAAGTGTTCCCAGGGACATATCGCCGGAGATGACCCGGAACCCTCCCAGGGCCAGCACGATCAGGGCTCCCGCGCCGTCGGTGATCAGGAGGATCGGGTTCAGGTACGCCTGGAGAAGGGAAGCCTCCAGATCCCGTTGGAGCATTCGCTTGTTTTGCCGGTCAAAGCGTTTTATTTCCTCTTCTTCCAGGGCAAAGGCCTTTACGATCCGTATTCCTGTGATGTTTTCCTGAATGTGTGTGTTCAGGCGTCCCATCTCGCGTTGCTGGGCTGCTCCGGCGGAGCGCATCTTTCGGCTGTAGTGAATGATCGCCGCGATGAAAAGAGGAATCGCCGTGTAGACCGCCAGGGCAAGGCGCCAGTCCTGCAGAAGCATGAGAGCGAAGATTGTTGCCGAGATCAGAGTTATGCGCAGGCGATGCTCGAGGCCGAAGGCGATGAAGTTCCGGATAAGCTGAATGTCCCAGGTTGCCCGAGACATGAGGTCGCCTGTTCGGGCCTGATCGTAGAAGGCTGTTTCCAGGTGCTGGAGCTTTTCGTAGAGGCTGTTTCGCAGATCCCGCACCACCGCCTCGGCGGTGAACCAGAAGGTTCGGATCATCAGATGAACCGCTATTCCCCGCAGGATGGCGATAGCAAGGAGGCCTCCCGAGAGCGCTGTCAGGCGTCGGAGCATTCCCGGCTCCTGCAGGGAAGGATAGATATGATCTGTGGCATAGGCGATGATTGCGGGCACGATATAGGCAAAGCCGTCCACCAGAATCATCGCTCCGAAGGCCGCCGCCAGGTGGGCCCGGTAGGGACGGAGAAAGGGCCAGAGGATTTTCAGGGTTGATCGCAGTGCGTTGTCATGGTCCATCGCCGTAGTATAGGCTGGATCGCTATGGTGTCCCAACCGTTTCTGCGGGATGAACCGTTTCTACGGGATCAAGTGATAACCTGCATCGGCAACAAACGGGCCTTGCTTCCCCTCATAGATCAAGCGGTACAGGAGATCCTCTGCCGCCTTGGCCGCCCCTCTCTGGCCGGAGCTGATCTTTTTTCCGGGTCGGGGATCGTGGCCCGGTATCTCAAGAAGGTCTGTCATCGTCTGATCGCCAACGATCTGGAGCATTACAGCGAAGTCATCAACCGGTGCTACCTGACGAACAGGAGCGATCTCGACGAGAGCCTCCTGAACGAACGGTATCGCGAGCTGACGAGCCAGCTCGCGGCAGACGAGCGAAGGGGCTTGCTGAGGGAAGGGTTCATCGCCCGGAACTACGCTCCTGCGGACGACGAGAATATTCGGGCCGGTGAGCGGGTGTTTTACACGCGCCGCAACGCCTGTTTTCTCGATACGGCCCGGTATTACATTGAGGGCCTCGAGAAAGAGCTCCAGCCCTTTTTCCTGGGCCCCCTCCTGGCGGCCGCCTCGGTTCACGCAAATACAGCCGGAGTCTTCAAGGGCTTCTACAAGGACAAACGAACCGGCCTGGGGCGGTTCGGGGGAGCAGGCGAGGACGCCTTGACGCGAATCCGGGGGGATATTCAGCTGCGGTATCCCTGCTTTTCTCCCTGGGAAGGATCCTGGAGTGTGTTTCGTGAAGATGCAAACGACCTTGCTCCACGTCTGGCGCAGGAGGATGTTCTTGATCTGGTCTATCTGGACCCTCCCTACAATCAGCATCCCTATGGTTCGAACTATTTCATGCTGAATCTGATTGCCCGGTACCAGGAGCCCCGGGAGGTGAGTCCCGTCTCGGGGATACCTCCCGACTGGAACCGTTCGGACTACAATAGCCGGCGCAGGGTTGCCGGGGCTTTCGAGGAACTTCTCCGGTCTCTGAGAACACGCTTTATCCTGGTCTCTTTCAATAGCGAGGGCTTTCTTTCGCGAGAGGATATTCTCGGGGTGCTTCAGGAACTGGGATCGGTGGACCTCTTCGAGACGCCCTATGCGGTCTTTCGGGGAAGCCGCAATCTTCGCAGCCGACCAGGCAGGGTCAAGGAGTTTCTCTTTCTTCTGGATTGCCGTTCCAGCCTTCCCGATTGCCCGTCCCGAGGGATGGTTCGTGGTTTGAACACGAAAGACCTTGCCTGTGGTGGGGGTTGCGGGTGATACTCTCCTTCTGATGGCTTACACGAAGAAACTTGCAGCTACCTACTCGATTGTAGCGGTCGATCGGGAAACGCGAACCATGGGGGCCGCCGTTCAGTCCCACTATTTTTCTGTGGGTTCCGTGGTTCCCTGGGCACGGCCCGGAGTGGGGGTGGTGGTCACCCAGTCCGTGGTAAATGCTGATTTTGGCCCTCTGGGGCTGGCCCTGCTTGAGCGGGGGCTTGCTCCTCCGGCGGTGTTGGCCATGCTCCTGGTGGGCGACGAGCACCCCCAGGTGCGTCAGGTGGCGGTGATTTCTCCTTCGGGAGAAAGCGCTTCCCACACCGGAGAGTGTTGTATCGCCCGGGCGGGGCACCTGCGGGAGCCCTTCCTCTCGGTTCAGGCGAATATGATGGACCGGCCCGGGGTGCCCGAGGCGATGGCCCGGGCCTACAGGGAGTCCCGGGGTGCCCTGGCAGAACGGATGTTTGCGGCCCTTCAGGCGGCGGAGCTTGCAGGAGGAGACCTGCGAGGACGCCAGTCGGCAGCGATGGTGGTCGTTTCCCTGGATCGGGTTGCTTCGGTTCGGGAGGGAACGATCCTGGATCTTCGCGTGGAGGATTCCCGGGAGCCTCTGGAGGAGCTGAATCGGCTGATTAGCCTCCACGGGGCCTACGCTGCCGCCGAAAAGGGTGATGATGCCCTGGCCCGGGGAGATATGGCCGGTGCCGAAACAGCCTACGCAGAGGCTCGACGAAAAGCCCCGGATAACCGGGAGCTGCAATTCTGGGAGGCCTTGAGCAGGGCCGCAGCGGGTGATATCCCGGCCGGGCGCAGGGCCTTGCAGGATTTGGGGCGGGATGATCCCCGCTGGATTGAGCTGGCAGGACGGCTTGCTGTCACCGGTCTGATAGGACTGGATGCGGCGGGCTGGGCGACGCTTCTGGAACAGTAAACCTGGAACAGTAAACAAAGAACAGTCAACAAGGGAGTTTGGTATGAAAAGTAATGCAGGAAACGGAGCGGTTCGTGCCGCAGGCCGTTTGCACATGGCTGGTTCTGCAGCGGTTCTGGTGCTGTTGCTTCTGGTGCTGCTCTCCGATCTTTCGGGGGCTGGTTTGTTCCTTCGCCGAAGCGTCTTCCCCCTGGGGGTGATCGTGCTGGGCGGCTGGGCGTTCCGCTTCAGGCAGCTTATGGTGAGTCTTGGCCAGGCCGTTGATCAGGGCGGGCAGGGGGAGCTTGCCGATGTAGTTTCCCGGGTTGCTGAATCTGCCCTGGCCAGCGAGGGCGCAGGGCGGAAACTGGCGTTCCAGGTGGGAGACACCCTGGCTGCCACGGCGCGGATATCCTCCCGCAGTTCCGATGGAAAGGCCCGGGTCCTTCGCCTGTCCCGGCAAGTTGAGGAGGGTGCTGCGGCAGTTGAGGAGATCCAGGCCTCTGTGGAGAGCCTTGCCCGGCGAATCGGAGATCAGCGCGCTGCCGTGGAGCAGAGCGTCTCGGCTGTGACCGAGATGTCTTCCTCGATCGAAAGCGTGGCCCAGGTGGCTGAAAAAAAACGGGAAGCCGCCGACCAGCTCCTGGATACCACCGAGGAGGGGCGCCGGGCTGTGACGACCACGGGAACGATCATCGGCGAGGTGGTGGAGCGGGTGGGGGCGGTCCACCAGATGATCGACGTGATCAACGATATCGCTGCCAGGACAAACCTCCTTGCCATGAACGCCGCCATTGAGGCTGCCCACGCCGGTTCCTCGGGCCGGGGTTTTGCCGTTGTTGCAGCAGAGATCCGCAAACTCGCCGAGGGGACTGCTGCAAACGCCCGTCACATCTCGGATAATCTGGCGACCCTGGGAAAAAAAATAGAAGACGCCCAGAGTGCCGGGACAGCGATCGACAGCTCCTTCGGACGGATCGACAGCGAGGCCCGGGAGGTCTCCCTGGCTTTCCGGGAGATCGGAGCGGCTACTGCGGAGCTGTCCACAGGGACCAGGGAGGTTATCTCGGCGGCAGAATCTCTCCAGACGATTTCCCGGGAAATATCTTCGAGCGCCGAGGAAATGCGTGTGGGCGCCCGGGAGGTTACCCGGGTGATCACCGATACCCGGTCGGCCGCCCAGGATACGGTGGTGATGATCAACGAAGTGGGGGAGGCCTCCACGGATGTTACGGAATCGACGGAACGAATCTCTGCTCTCAGCATGGATAACAACAGCCAGATCGACAACCTGATTCAGGTGCTTCAGGGATATCAAACGGGGGCTGATCAGGTTGAGGCTGAAGCACGCAAGCGTTTGCAGATGGCGTCGATCATGCTGAAGCATATGTCCTGGGTTGCCCGGGTCAGGATGGTTCTGGACGGGCGTATCTCGATTGCCCCTGAGGAGTTGCGCGATCACACCGCCTGCGAGCTTGGCAAGTGGCTGGCCCGGGACGGCAAAACAGCAATTACTTCTCCCAAAACGTTTCAGCGCCTCGATGAGACCCATCGCCGGTTGCACGGACTCGTGGCCGAGCTGGTGCGCCCCGATGATTCCCTCGATCCGTCGGAACGGGAAGCTTCCTTTCAGGAGCTTCTGGCTGCTTCCCACGTGATAACGGAGATTCTCACTTCGACCTATACGTCCTCAGCGGTAGAGTGGACTCCCGCCGTGGCTGTCCAGGTGCAAACCTTTGACAACCATCATAAAAAGCTTTTTTCCCTGATTAACAAGCTCTATAAGGCCCTCCAAGACGGAGCCGGCGAGACGGTGCTCCGCGCTGTTTTTGATGAACTGATTGAGTACGCGGGGTATCATTTTTCCGCCGAAGAGGCAGCTCTGGAGCACTTCGCATACCCGCAGTGTGCGAAGCACAAGGAAGAGCATGCCCTCCTGGTGTCTCGGGTAAAAGAGCTCCGGGCTGATCTCGAGAAGGGGAAACCCCTGGTGGCGGTCGAGGTGATGGAGTTCCTGCGGGACTGGATCACAAACCACATCAAAAAGTGCGACAAGCTGTATAGTGCGTTCCTTGCCGACAAGGATGTGGTGGGGTTTTTGCGCGATTCAGGCCGTGAGAAATAAGGCGATTCCGTAGATCAGGTAGAGCCCCAGGAGGATCGCCCCTTCCGGGCGCTCTATCTGGCCGAGAGCCCCTTTTCCGGGGCTGGCGCCGCTGTGGCCGGTGCTTTTCCTTCCCGTAAAGACGAACAGGAAAAGCAGGCCCGTCGAGAGAAGATGGACCCCGTGGTCCAGGGGACGAGGTACCGCTTCAACGGGTGTCACCAGAGCGGTGGCGCCGATTACCAGAAGGACGTTGAAGATATTGGATCCCACGGCGTTGCCGATCGCCAAATCTGGGACCCCTCGGCGAAGAGCTGCTATTCCCGTGGCAAGTTCGGGCAGAGAGGTGCCGATTGCTACAATCGAGGCAGCGATGATGTATTCGGGGAGACCCATCAGGCGGGCTGTCCCGGTTGCTCCCAGGACCACTCCCCGGCCACCGACTGTCAGAAGAGTCAACCCCCCCGCCAGAATCAGGGTGGCCCCCAGCCAGGAGGTTTTCTCTCGGGGGCAGGAGCTCTCCGGATCAGAGATGGAGTGTTGCCCCTCCAGAAGAGGTTCCCGGGATCGCCGGGAAAGAATCCCCACGTAGACAAGAAACCCCCCGAAGAGCAGCAGCAAGACCACCCCCTCGCCACGGCGAATGATGCCGTCGGCGGTGACGATCAGGAGCAATAAGGCCGAGACGATCGCCAGGGGGATCTCGGCCCAGGTGGTGGATCGCCCTACGGGAAGATTCCGGCAGAGAGCGAGCACGCCCAGGAGGCCGGCAATATTGAAGATATTGCTCCCCAGGATATTCCCCAGGGCGATTTGGGAGCTTCCCGTGAGGGCGGCCGAGAGGTTTATCACCAGTTCCGGTGCCGACGTTCCAAAGGCAAGAATTGTGAGGCCCACCACCAGGGGCGGTATCCCCAGCCCCCGGGCGATCCCCTCGGCGCCGCGCACGACCAGCTCGGCCCCCCCGAGAAGGGGGCCAAAGGCCAGGGCCAGTACCAGAGGGTACATTACAGGGGCGATAAAACAGCCCCCTGGGGAGAAGTCCGGGGGAGGCAGACCCGGTTTCGGCCCTCTTCCTTTGCCAGGTAGAGGGCTCCATCGGCGTCGCGCAGAAGTGCATCGGCAATGAGCGCCGCGTCGCCGGGACGAAGGGGCATCTCCGTGGTTCCCGAACGGGGTTGAGCCAGGAGCCCCGCCACGCCTGCGCTAAGGGTGATCTTGAGGGAGCCTGCACGGGTCTCCAGGGGTGTCTCGGCTGTGGCGGCCCGAAGTTTTTCCGCCAGGTTCACGGCTGCTGCAGGAGGGGTATCAGGGAGGAGGATGAGAAACTCCTCACCGCCCCAGCGGCAGAGGATATCCGATCGGCGGGTATTGGCACGAAGAACGTCGGCAAAGCCGCAAAGAACCTCGTCCCCTACCTGGTGACCCCAGGTGTCATTGATCCGCTTGAAGTGATCCAGATCGATCACAACGATCGCCAGGGATGTCTGATAGCGGAGGTAACGGTGTATCTCGTGGGTCAGCGCCTCGTTCCCCCGACGGCGGTTATGCAGTTCTGTCAGCTCGTCTCGTCCGGCCAGAACAAAGAGATGATCCTTTTCCCGGGCCTGGGACTCGAGCCCTCGGCGGAGCTTTCCCAGGTCTCTCTGGATGCCTCTGACCGCCAAGGCCGATGAAAGGCCGTGACTCGCCAGGAACCCTGTCATCCCCGCCAGGGAGAGCACGCCAGGATCGGCTCCGGTGAAGGCGGGGCCGCCTCCCAGAATCAGAACGAGGCTTCCCAGGGCAAGTGCTGTTATCCAGGTGCTCTTGTCGGTATCGCCCCACTGGAGGCGGCGGACCAGGAACCATGCCCCCCCCAGGATACTCGCCAGGGCGCTTCCGTAGAACCCGGCCACAAGGGCCAGTCTCAGCGCTGTCGGGAGGAGAGGGGGTTCTCCCGAGACCGGGGCCAGAAGGTGTAGCAGGATTGTCAGGGCAAACGAGGCGAAGAGGAGGTGCTCCTGTTTGTCCTGGCGGAGCTGAAAGAGCAGGAGGTGATGAAACCCGGCCAGGAGCGGAGCACTCAGGAGCAGGAGGCCCCAGCAACTCCGGGTGAAAGAAGCGTTGCCGTACACGGCGGTGGCTGCCGCAAGAAGGGTGGCTGCCGCAAGAAGGGCGGTGCCACCCAGAAGAAAAACCGCTCCCGCAAGACGCCCCGGAGGGCGGAGCGAGAGAGGTGATCTGCAGGGTGCAGGCTGGGGCTTTTCTTTCACAGGTCCCCCTTGAAAAGGTCTCAAGGATAGTATGGATTCGACTAAAGAGTGAAGGCCTCTCAAATTTCTGACGGGGGCCTCCTTATCGGCTTGACCGGAGGGGGCTGTGGCGTCACCATAGAGCCATGATTCTTGCTCTGGTTGTGGCTCTTGCCCAGATTCTGGGCGTTCTCTCTTCAATCTCGGCCCTTCTTACGGCGCGCACCTCCCAGGGAGCAATCGCCTGGATCGTCTCGTTAAACACCTTTCCCTATCTGGCGGTTCCCCTCTACTGGATTTTCGGACGCTCCCGCTTCAAGGGGTATGTGGATTCCCGAAAGGCGGTGGATCACCAGTTTCGCGACCATCAGGATCGTCTTATGGCACTCCTGACCCTGCTCAAGTCCCGGCGCTACCAGCACGATACCCTGGGAGGAAGAATCCTGGCAGTTGAGAGAATTGCTGAACTCCCCTTTACGGGTGGTAATGCCGTGGAGCTGCTTGAGAACGGTGAGGAAGGATTCTGCCGAATGTTTGAGGCTATTCGCCGGGCCGAACGTTACGTGCTGGTGCAGTTTTATATCGTCCGGGCCGACAGGATCGGGCAGGAGTTGAAGAACCTTCTGCTTGATCGTGCCGCTGCCGGAGTCAAGGTCTTTTTTCTCTACGACGAGATCGGTTCCTACAAACTGCCGGGCCGGTATCTGCGGGATCTCCGGGAAGGAGGCGTTCGGGTAACAACCTTCTCCTCTACCCGGGGCAAAAGAAACCGCTTCCAGATCAACTTCCGGAATCACCGGAAGGTTTTGGTGGTGGACGGCCATGTGGGGTATGTGGGCGGTCTCAACGTAGGCGACGAATACCTCGGCAGGGACCCCCGGTTTGGTCCCTGGAGGGATACACACCTGGAGATCGCCGGACCGGCCGTGGTAGGGCTGCAGCTACCCTTTGTCGAGGACTGGCACTGGGCTACGGGAGAGCATCTGGAGCTGGAGTGGGGGACGGTGATGGAGCGTACCTATCCCCAGGGACACAACGTCCTGGTGGTCCCCTCGGGCCCGGCCGACGAGTTTCCCACGGCGGGGCTCATGGTGCAGCACGCAATCCACTCGGCTCAGCGGGTGCTCTGGATCGCCAGCCCCTACTTTGTTCCCGACGAGGGCGTCCAGGATGCGCTGAAGCTGGCTGTGTTGCGGGGCGTGGATGTCCGGATTCTTATTCCTGACCGCCCCGATCATATGCTGGTATTTTTTTCGGCCTTTGCTTTTCTGGGGCCCATGCTCGAGGCGGGTGTTCGGGTCTACCGCTACCTGCCGGGGTTTCTTCACCAGAAGGTCTTTCTCGTGGACGATCAGGTGGTGGGAATCGGCACGGTGAATCTCGATAACCGGTCCTTCCGGTTGAACTTCGAGATTACCGCCATTGTGCTGGGCAAGCGTTTTGCCGGCCGGGTCCGGGGGATGCTTCTGGCTGATTTTTCCCGATCTCGCGAGATGATCCCCGAGGACGTGAGCAAAATGCCCCTCCGGCTCCGCCTGGCGTCGCGGGTGTCCTATCTGTTTGCACCGATCCAGTGAGTTCCACCGATCCAGTGAGTTCCTCCGATCCAGTGAGCCGCGGCGATGCGGTCATGGGGATCGATCACCCCCTGGGTTGAGCCGGTTCTTGCCGGGATTTGTTGTACGGGATTTGCTGTAGAAGATAAGCGCTGCCCCGGCCATTCCCAGGGGAGCCAGTCCAAAGAGGACCCGAAGCCCCAGGGTATCCACCACCACCCCGCCAAGGGAACTTCCCAGAACACTGCCCAGACCGAAGTACATCGAAGGGGCCAGAGCCTGAAAGAGCGATTTTGACCCGGCCGGGGCTATGTCCTCGATGTAATAGACCGAGGAGGCCAGAAACAGTCCGAAGGAGAGGCCGTGGAGACCCTGGAGGGCGATGATCGCACCGGGGCTTCTGACAAAAGCGTAGAAGGACATTCTGATGGTCATGATGATCATGGCCGCGAGTATCGTCTTTTCCGGGCGAATCTTGCGGAGCAGAAACCCCGCCATGATCATGACCGGGATTTCTGTGGCGGCCCCCACGGAATGGGCCCAGCCGATATGACGGTTCCCTCCGCCCACCTCGGCAATGAGCAATGGCAGAAAGGTGTAGGTGGCGCGGAAGGCCGTGAAGAGCAGGATCGAAGAGAGCACAAATATCCGGTACGGCCGGTGATCCCAAACCAGGCGAACCACCTGGGTGAAGGACGATGGCGAGGAAGAAGCCGGGACGGCGGAACTCGTGCTGTCCCGGAGGGAAATTCCCGAGGCGGCGCTGCCACAGTCCATGGGGGATGATGCCCAAGGGGGGGTGATGCCCAGGCTCCCGCTATCGGGGGTGAAGAGGGCTACCCCCGCAGCCAGGAGGGCGAAGAGGCCAAAGACGGGGAAGATCAAGTGCAGCCCCCAGCGGTCATAGAGCGTCCCCAGGAGGATTGCCCAGAGGGCGAAGCCGAAGGACCCCATGGCCCGGGCCATGCCGTACTCGATCTTGGGGACCAGTCTTCGGCGCGCCATGATCCAGCCGTCCAGATTGCCCGGCATGGAGTTCACCGTGACGGAGTAGATCATGGTTATTCCGATTACCAGGGGGAGTCGGGGAATCGCCAGGGGGATGAAGAGGAGTGCCGCCGCCCCGGTGAGAATGACCCCCAGAAAGATCGGCCGGTGTGTGCCCAGGCGGTCGCAAACATGCCCCCAGAAGGGTTGCCCCGGGATCGCGCAGAGGAAGAGTGCCGACATGACCAGTCCTGCCTGGCTCGGAGGAAAGCCCTGCTCGGTGAGGTAGGGGAGGAGAAATCCCTCGACACTGACGATTCCTGCCCAGAAAAACCAGAGAAGAAGGCTGAAGAGAGCCGTCTCTTTGTGAGCTGTCGCGACTGGTAATGCCATGGATCAATCCTACTCTGATTTACTCCGGGGGTACAGCGCTCCACTGCGGGAGCCCGCCGTTTCCGGGAGTCTTCTCTGTCGGGATTGTCTTCTCTGGCCGAGGCGGCTTCTCCATCACCAAGGGCGGTGGTACACTGGGGGTGGTGAACGATTTTTTTCAGGACGACACCCTTCAGGAGAACCGGAACCTTCAGGAAAACCTCCGAAACGAAACAGAGCAGGAATTATTTCGTCTGATCGAGACGGTTCAGCCGGGTCAGCGGGTCCGTACCTCGAGGCTCTTGCAGAATCGGATCTCCTGCGGCAAAGTCCGGGATATTCTCAGGACTCCCGGAGCCCTGGTGCGGGCCGTGAAGGATTCTCCCGGACTTTCGCGCCTGGCCTGTACGGGTGTTCTGCCGGGCCTGCCCCGGCAAGAGCTTTGCTTGCGGCGGCGCTTCTCCCCCCGGGAGCGGCGTGGGGCCGTGGTGGATCTGAATAACCTCCTCTGGACCCTGGATTATGCCACTCTGTTGAGAGTTCTTGAAACGCTTCAGGCTTTTGGTGTGCACAACCTGGCTCTTGTGGCCGATGCAACCATCTACGGGCTCATTTCCCGGGAGGAGTTGGCCTCCCTGGCAGATCGTGTGCAGGAGGTGGAGGTGGTTCCCTCGGGAACCCCGGCGGATCTGCGCATTCTGGAACGGGCCGAGGCAGGACCGGCTCTGATTGTGTCCAGCGATATGTTTCGGGACTGGCGCAAGAGTTCCTCCTGGCGCAGGCGGACGATCTGGCGCCTTCGTGTCTCCCTGCAGCGCAACCCCGATGCGTGGCGAGGTTTCTCCTTTGGAGATTCGGAGGTGGAACTGGCCGATCCTCCTCGGCTACAATCAGAGGTATGAGAGAGACAGCGCCCCACCTGGAGGGGATCGATAACCTGCGGTTTGTTCTGGTTCTGCTCGTGGTAGCTACCCAGGGGGCTCTGAGCTACGGTGTTCCCGGTTCGGCCTGGTGGGTCGTGAGGGATACTTCCGGTTCACCCTGGGTGGGGCTTCTCGGGGTGCTTCTGGAGTTGCCCCTGTTGCCAATTCTCTGTTTTATTGCGGGGTATTTTGCCGTTTTTTCCGTGAGTCGTCGGGGGGCAGGGGCCTTCATGGTTCAGAAGGTGCGGTGCCTGGCCCCTCTCTGGATCGCAGGGGTTCTTGTGGCGGCGCCCCTCCCGGTGCATTTGGGGCTCCTTGCCCGGGGTGAGCGGTGGGAAGGTCTCCGGTCCTGGTGGCCCCGGTTTTTTACATCCCTTTACCACCAGTCGGTGTACGGATTTCTGGGCCTGCTTCTGGTTTTTTTCCTGATTCTGGCGGTGGCTTCCCGGATTCCCGCGTTTGCCCGCTGGCTCGATCAGGAACCTCCTGAAAATTGCGAGCGGTGCCGCCGCGAGCGCTGGCGGGGAGTCCTGCTCCTTTATTGTCTCACGTCGCTGGGGGTGTTTCTGGTTCACCGCCGAGTTCCTCTGGACGGGTGGGGCCACTGGAACTACCTCTTTATGGAGCAGCCCCTGAGAATACCTCTCTACGGAGGGTATTTCCTCTACGGTCTGGTGGCTGGTCGCGGCCTCTTTCTTCATCGTGAATGGCTTCGTGGCGAGAAGGCCTGGCCCCGCCTCTCTTTGTGGCTTCCCCTGGGGCTTGT
Source organism: Alkalispirochaeta americana (assembly GCF_900156105.1). NCBI lineage: Bacteria > Pseudomonadati > Spirochaetota > Spirochaetia > Spirochaetales > Spirochaetaceae > Alkalispirochaeta > Alkalispirochaeta americana. The sequence goes on along the minus strand of NZ_FTMS01000010.1, from coordinate 91,477 downwards.
TTTTCTGGTGGGCTACGGGGCCAATCGCCTGGGGGTGCTCCCGGAACAGCGGGAGGATCTGGTCGTGCAGGCTGCTACGGCTCTCCTCATGGCGGGCATGACGCTTTCCTGGCTCATGGTAGCGCTTGCTCTTGCCAGGTGCGGCCTGGAACGCCGGGGGCGGATCTGGCGCCGGGGGGCCCGGAACGCCCTGGGCATCTATTGCCTGCACCCGCTGGTACTGGCTCCTGTGGTTTTTCTGCTTCGTGGTGTTCCCCGGGTTCCTCCGGAGGGCAAGTTCCTGCTGGCCGTGACGGTAACGGTAATGCTTTCCCTGGCCCTCTCCGAGGGCTGGCTGATCCTGATCAGGGGGTTCAGGAAACGATCCCCCGGGTGAGAATCTCCTGGACCAGGGACATCTCTTCCGGTGTCACGGTGTGACCCGCGCCGGGGTATACCAGAGTCTCCACTGAGGCTGAAGCCTTTCGCAGCGCCTCTTCTGTTGCCCGGAGGCGGGCCAGGGGAATGTGGGGGTCCTCCTGGCTGCAACCTATGCAGACGGGGGTTCCTTCCATGTTGGCGGCGGGATTTTCCGGTTCATCTTCTTCCCGGTTCGCAGGGGGGAGCGAAGCTCCGCTCAGGATGAAGAGGCCTCCGTAGCGCTGGGGAATCCGCAAGGCTCTATCGGCCACAAGGCAGGCTCCCTGGCTGAAGCCCAAAAGAAAGATTTTTTCCCGGGCGATGCCGCCGGCGGTCATCTTTGTTATGAGGGCGTCCACGGCCTGGCGTGCCGAGACGAGCCAGGGGTCCAGAGGGTCCTTCAGTTCGGCGAAGCGGGGGAGATACCAGGTTGAGCGCATGGCGTGGGGCGCCAGGAGAAGAAGGTCTCGTCGGCCCAGGGAATGGACGATGGTTCTTCCCAGCCCCAGGATCTGCTGGGCTCCGGATCCTCGGCCGTGAAGAAGGATCAGTGCTGCCGCTGCCTTTCCGGGGCCTGGTCCTTCTGTAATCACAGGCTGTCCTGCATGGGGGCCTTCAATGGTACTTAGATCGAAAGGTTGCATAGGGCTCCTTTGCTTCTCAATATATCTCCAGGGTGCGGGCGTATCCGGTTCAGCCTCGGGCTGGTTCTCCGTCAGGGCCGGGCGGAGCCTGGAGGAATCTCGCCATGGCCGCCCGGAGAGAGGGGAAGGCGATCTCGTCCAGGGATATTTCTTCCGGCAGGAGCAGGGTAAACCCGCTGATCTCCGATTTCTGGAAAGATTCGGGCGGCCCCGAAAGTGTTCCGGTAAAGATGAGATCACAGGTGGTGTAGGGAACATCCCGGTAGAGATAGCGGTTTGAGGCGGAGAAAAAATACCGCAGATCCCGGGCTGTCAGGTTAACTTCCTCCCGGATTTCCCGCAACAGGGCCTCTTCGGCTGATTCGCCGGGGTCGATGAACCCGCCGGGAAAGTCGAGCATCCCTGCCCGGGGCTCCTGGCCCCGGCGGAGGAGAAGGATGCGCCCCTTTTGAGGGCCCTGAGATATGGTGAGGATCGCTCCGCAGGCAGCTGCGGTGTTGTGAAAATAGACAAACCCGCAGGTTTCGCAGGAGAAACGGTTTCTTCCGTCGAAGGAGAACCCTTCCCTGCCACAGTGGGGGCAGTGATGCAGGGGCGGGCGGGGAGATGTCTCGAAATAATGTGTGGAATGACTAGCCTTCTGGTGGGACAATCAGGACCTCCTTGCGATGAGAAGAGAAGCGGACAGCCAGGAGCACCAGGACAGCTCCCGCTCCCTGGATCGGGGATAATCGCTCTCCCAGAACAAACCAGCTTGTTATGGCTGTTATTACGGGGATAGCGTTGATGTAGAGCGCCGCCCGCCCGGCTGTCTCGTAGCGGAGCGCCCAGTTGTACAACAGGAAGGCCAGAACCGTGGCCCCTGCAGCAAGAAAGATGACCGCGCCCCACCCGAGGGGGCTCAAGGAGAGGGTTCGCAGCAAAGGCGGCTGAAGGCGCCAAAGCAGGAAAAAGACCCCTGCGCCCCACCAGGTTTGGATCACCGTGAGATTAACGGGATCGTGACGTTGAGTCAGGTTTCGTGCCAGGGTGATATAACAGGCCGCCGAAATGACCGCTCCGAAGATCAGGGCGATCCCCAAAAGCTGCCGGGGATCGGGGGTGCCCAGGGCGCCCGAGTTTCCGTTGCCCAGAACCAGCAAGGCTATCCCGCCGATGGAAAGAAAGACCGCCGTGATTCCCCTCGTCGAGAGAGGCTCCTGCAGAAAAGCTGCGGCCAGGACCATGACCGCCAGGGGCGTTGTGGCGATAATGAGGGAAGCGATTGAGGGGGAGAGCAGGTTGAGGCCGAAGGTCTCGAAAAGAAAGTAGGCCACCGGTTCTGCCAGGGCCGTCAGGGCGATCAGGCCGTGGGTTTTCCGGGAAAAGCGGGGCCGTCCCCGCAGGATCATGACTCCAGCCAGAAGGAGCGATGCCAGGAGGAAACGTATCCCCATGTAGGTCAGGGGGGATATTTCCTCCAGGACGAGCTTGGAGGCGACAAAGGAGACCCCCCAGAGGATCATGGTGGTGAGCATGGCCAGGTGAACGATCACAGAAGAGAATCCACCTCGTGTTGCATGACCCGTTGCAGGAAGGAGTATACCTTGCCCCGCACGCCTCCGTCGGTGAACTTCTCAAAGAGGAGGACACTGACTTTTCCCTGGGGAGTTTCCCTCTTCCCTGCTATGGTGGCGGAGGCGTTGCACAGTGTTCCCCACAGGCGAAGCTGTATATCGGGAAAGACCGTTCCCACGGAGTAATCGGTGTCGAGGATGCAGGCCATGCCCACTTCGCTGATATCCAGGATGGTGCCTGACAGGGGGCGCCCGTCGGCATTGGTGATAATGTTCAGGGAGGCCTTTCCCCGGGGGACCCTGACCCGGACGAAACGGCGGTCGCCCCGCGCTTCGGCAGCCTCGAGGGCTTTTATGATAATCCGCGCGCTTTTCTCGAAGCCGATATTCAGGGTGATGTAGCCACAGGTGATTCCGATATCCAGCAGATAGCGGCGGGCCTGGTCGGGATCGTTGTTGTAGGAGAGCAACCCCACATCGGCGCCGTGTTTTTCCTTGCCCGAAAGAACCGATTTCACCACCTGGTCCAGGGTTCCTGCAGGCATGCGGGAGTCGGCGTTGAAATAGACCACGGAGCCGGGGAACTTGTGGAGCACGGCCTGGATGGATCGGTAGTCCTTGACAATCGCTGTCTCGTACTGGGCTGTGACAAGGAATCGAACCATATGTTCCCTGATAACGCTTGGTGGATCCACAAAGAGGACACGGCGCCCCCCGGGGCGGGCTGGTCGTTCGGACTGTTGCATTGAAGGATTGTAATACGGAGCAGGGTCTTTCACAACCGGGAGGCGCCCTGGGGGCACGCGGGGAGATCGGTTCTGGTATTTCCTGGCAATGAGCCGACAAAGCTGGACAACTTTCTCCAGGAGGATATGATTAGAGTGGGATCTTTCAGGAAAATCGATCTTCCACCCGGGAACAGACTGTTCCGGGAGTTGCGAAAAGGAGGGCTGCGTATGAAACCGGGGATGCTCGGAACGATTGGGTTTTGTTGGACCGTTACTGCTCTGGCGGTGACTCTGGCGGTACCGCTGGCGGCGGTGGATGTGCAACGCGATATTCTGCGTCCGGCCCAGGCCTACTCGGGAGCGGAGTATTGTCTTGGCGGGGTCTCTCCGCCGTGCTTTGACTGTAGCGGTTTTGTCTTGCGGGTGTATCGCAATCATGTCCCGGACCTCCCCCGGGTATCGCGGGACATGGCTCAGGTGGGTCAGCGAGTTCCCCGGGAATCTCTTCGGCCCGGAGATCTGGTTTTTTTTGCCACCGGCGGGCGCTCCGATGTGGTGACCCACGTGGCCATTTATATGGGGCAGGATTCGATCATCCACGCTATCTCAAACGGACCCAACCGGGGCGTTACTATCACCCCTTTGAGCGCACGCTATTGGGCAACCCGGTACTATAGTGCTTCCCGGGTCTTGCCCGAGCCGGCTGCGGTGGCGCGGATGGCCGAGAACGAAGCGATTCGTTTCTCCCAGGGCACGTATACGGGTGATCTCGATAATGGAGAGCCCCACGGCAGGGGGGCCATGGATATGAACAACGGCGATCACTACGAGGGCGAGTTCCGGCAGGGCTTTTTCGAGGGAACGGGCACCTACACCTGGGCCAACGGAGACCGCTATCGGGGCGGCTTCCGGTCGGGAGAAATGCACGGCCAGGGTCGTTTTGTCGCCGCCTCGGGGGATATTCTGGAAGGACGCTGGGAATCGGGGGAGCTGGTACGAACCACCCAGGAGTCAGCTCCTGCAGCAACGCCCCGGGCTGCCGCGCGCAGCACCTATATCCGCGAGAGGGACTCTCCCTGGGAAACCTGGGATGGTATTGTGGAGGGTGATTTCAGAATATGGCAGGAACAGCAGCAACGAGCCTTCGAGGAGCATCGCCGCCGCTCGGAGCCGCCGCGTTCCAACTGAGCCCTCCCACCCTGCCCGGGACGAGGAGGTTATTCCCTGCGACGATCTGCATCTACAGCGGGGAGGGCCTCCAGCGCCCGGGCGGGGTCGGTGCTCCTGAAGAGCACATCCCCCTGGTGATTCAGGAGGACGAGTGCAAAATCGCTCCCCTGGACACCCAGAAGCCGGGCCAGGGCGGTCACATCGTGGCGACGGGGGAGAATATCCAGGGGCTGAATCTTTCGTCTCGTCAGGGCATCCCATCGATTGGATAGGGCCAGGTGGACCTCAAAGAGGCGATCATCGTTTTGATCCTCCGCAAGAAGCAGAAGCAAATAGCTCCCCTCCCGGGCGAGGGCCAGTTCAGGGAGATACTGGCCGGGGGTCTCGCCCGAAGCCACAAGGGGAGAGAGGCTGAGCAGAAGCAGCGACAAAACCAGTCCTGGAAGGAAATGATCGCGACGCGGAGAACTTCTCCCGGAGAACGTCTTCCTGGAGGGGGGAAAGAGACCGGTGCGGTTCGTCATGATCGAAACCTCCTTCGGTGCCCTGTGTGGCGGACGGCCCGGGCGGGGCCCTCCATGTATTCAAGGAGTTCCCTCCAGACCGTGGAGTTTCGCCCCTGGCTGCCCGAGGCGTATTCTTCCACCGATTCCTGGAGTGTCCGGACCCGCTCGTCCTGATGGTGGGAGAGCCAGGCCGGTGCTTTCCCGACACCCCAGAGGAGGCGTTCAAAGTGCGGGAGACACAGGCCTGTTCCGGAGCGAAAGGCTTCTTGCAGGGGGAGCTCCTTCTGGTGGCGGAAGAGGTTGTGCAGAAAGTGGGTTTCCCAGAGGGCAATCTGTTCGCAGAGCGGACAGTCTCTCAGGGATGCCCGGGATCCCCGGGCTGCGGGGCCCTGATTCCGGCGAAGCTTCAGGCGGCCCAGGGGCCGAAACAGTCGAGGCAGTCTGTGCCGGTTCTGCTGCCACCGCAGGCGGTGCTTGAGCAAAGGTGCGTAGAGCATCGCCACAGCGACGCCGTCGTTCTGCTCTCTCAGATGGTGGGCGTGGGCCGGGCAGAATCCGTTTGCTGCCAGGAACCGGTCCTGGAACCCTTCGGTTCCAACCCAGCTATAGAGAAGAGAATCAAAATAGGAGTCCTCGGCCTTTTCCAGAAAACAGCACAGCGGGCATCGGTCCTGGTGGTTCTGAAGGGCCTCCAGAACAGCGTGGTAATCAATATGGGCCATTCCTCAGACTAGTCCAGGTTCGGCTTGGTCGTCAAAGGGCTCGGGGAAGGAGAATTGAGCGGAAGGGTCAAAATAAAAATTTGTCAAGCAAAAATGTTGAACATTTTTTCTTTGCGAGGTATATTGTGTTCATCGGAGTAAACGATTGCATGGAGGTAATACCGATGACACAGACAACTACACGAGCAAAAGGCGCCACGACGCGGAACCAGACGAAAGACTTGCAGCTGCTTCTGCAGGATGAGAACCTTCAGATCCATAGAGAAGAGGATTGGGCCGCCCTGGCGGAACACGTGGAGGTTCACAAGTTTTTGATCAACCGGAGCATTCCCTGGACCATAACCTGGGACGATGCGATCTTCTCCTGGTACGAGAACGTCTACACGCCCCTCAACAGGGCTATTGATCACTGGGAAGTTCGCAGTGCCTTTCCTGAAAGAACACGGGGACAGCTCTATCTGGCGATCTCCACCCACTGGTACTACCTGCAGCAGAGCAACCCCGCCGTAACGGCTGATGAAGCTGCCCGGGATTTCTCCGCCCAGTACGGAAAAGGCCTGGCCCGGTGGTTCTCCCGCTACCTGTGAGTTCACCGCTGTTTCTTGATTTTCTGCCGGAGGCGGATCAGGACCGATGCCGGAGGAGGTATTGACTGCAGGCCTTGGCCGTTCCGAGAAAATACGGCTCGAATAAGGTGAGGTTTTCGGGATAGGCTCTATCCCATGGACCAAGCAGCTCAAGGCCCCCTCCGGCACACCCGTGCCTGCATTGATCTGGACGCTATCGATCACAATCTGAACATTCTCTCGACCCGTGTTCCGGGGGTAAAGCTCATGCCCGCCGTAAAGTCCGATGCCTACGGGCACGGTCTGGTCCCGGTGGCTCAGACGGCAGAACGCTTCGGCGTGGAGATGCTCGCCGTGGCAACGGCCGAGGAGTTTCTCATTCTCCGGGACCAGGGGCTGACCGTGCCTGTTCTGATTCTGGGAGAGCTTTTTCCCGAGGAGGCTCGGGAGGCTCTGCAGCAGGGGGCTCGCTTCGCCGCAGGATCCAGGGAGTACGCTCGCTTCTTGAGCGACTGTGCCCTTCGATTGGGCGTCACTGCCCGGGTTCACCTGAACGTGGATACAGGAATGGGCCGTCTGGGACTCTTCTCGGCTGATCCCCTTCAGGATTTGCTCGATATAGCCGCCTTGCCGGCGCTCCACCTGGAAGGTCTTTTCTCACACTTTGCTTCCTCCGACGAGGGAGATCTTTCGTTTTCGCAAGAGCAATTACATCGCTTTCAGGACCTTCTCCAGGGAGCCGATCGGGCAAAGGTCCCAATCCGGTATCGCCATATCGCGAACAGCGGTGCTTTGATCGATTTTCCTTCGCGGTCCTCGTATGATCTGGTTCGCCCGGGAATCGCCGTCTACGGGATTCACCCAAGCGACCAGGTCAGTCAGGAGATGCCTCTTCGGCCTGCTCTGCGGGTGGTAAGCCGGCTGGTCAAAATCACCTCCTATGACCGCTCCTGGACAGTGGGCTACGGCAGAACCTGGCGAGTCAAGGCAGGAACGACCGTGGGAGTGGTTCCGATCGGCTATGGTGACGGGTACCCCCGGGCGCTCTCGAACCGGGGGGAGGTCCTGATTCACGGAAGGCGTGTGCCTGTCATGGGACGGGTCTCCATGGATGCAATCACCCTGGATCTCACATCAATCGCGTCGCGGGTGCGTCGGGGTGACGAGGTAGTGCTTTTGGGAGATGGCATCGGAGCGGGAGAGCTGGCCCGGTTGACGGGAACGATCCCCTATGAGATTACCTGCGGACTCTCTGTCCGCCTTCCTCGGGTATACCTGCGGGGGGGGCGCATTACAGCCTGGACCACTCAGAGAGAGGGCTTTGTCACGGGCGATCCGGGTGAGGCCCGGGGTGGCGCCGGGGCCCGGTAGTGCGGCGTTACCGGGACCGGTACTGGTGAGGCGTGACCCCCAGGTGCTGCCGGAAGTGGGCAAAAAACCGTTGCATGGAGCCAAAGCCCGCTTCCCTCGCCACGGCCTCGGTCTTGAGCTGGGTTGTTTTCAGCAGATGCGCTGCCACCCTGACACGCTGTTCCACAATCGCTCCGTGGACGGTTCGGCCTGTTTCCTCGCGAAAATGCTTCTCCATGGTTCGTCGGCCCACGGCAAGTTCGCTGGCGATCTCTGAAACCGACCGTGTGTGGCCCTCTTCGGAGCGGATAACACGGAAGACGTCCCCCACCAGGGGATCTTCGCTGGCGTAGATCGCTGTGGAGCGCCGCTCGATCACCTGAAAGGGATCAATCGTGATATCCGTGTCCGCTCCCGGGGCGGGGCGGGGCTCCGGGCCGGAGGAGGCTTTTGCGGAGATCAGATTGTCCAGAACCCGTGCCGCCGAGTACCCGATCCGCTCAAGCTGCAACTCTATCGATGACATGGAGGGGTTTGCCAGCTCGCAGGGAATCTCCTCGTTATCCACGCCCAGAATCGCGATATCCTCGGGTACGGCGATCCCCTGGGACGCGCAGGTGATGCTCACGCGGAGTCCCGCCTTGTCGTTGCAGGCAAAGAGCCCCGTGGGTTTGGGCAATCGTGCCAGAAAGAGAGCCAGTTCGAAACTGTAGGGTTCTTTCAGCCACCATTCCAGTGGTCGTTCAAAAATCGGCGTTTCCCGGGGCTCGGCAACGGCAGAAATGGCCTTCAGAAATCCCTGCCGTCGTTCCTGGGACCACTGACCATCGCTGATTCCGCAGTAGGCAAAGGAACGGAAGCCGTTTTCGATAAAGTGCTTTCCCGCGATTGTTCCGGTGGCGATGTCGTTGTTGTAAACGCGGTGGATTCCCTCGGTCCGGGAGCCGTTGGCGACATCGATCACCGGACAGGGCAGATCCTTCATGACCCCGATCTCCCGGGGGGACTCGATCCGGGTGATCACCCCGTCGCCTCGCCAGCTTGTGAGATCCTCCAGGGGCGAGAACATCCAGCCGTGACCAAAAAGCTGCCAGCCCGGTTTCATTCGGGCATAGCGGACGATTCCTCGGGCAATCCCGTGATCGTAATAGTCTGAAAGTGCCAGGCCCAGGGCGATTTTCTTCATTGGAATGAACTATATCACGAAGCGTACTGAAGGGGCGCAAAACAATATATCTTCTGCGATAAGTGGGTGTTTCTTTTTGGTATATGCCAAAAGTGTTCTCTGGTAAATATGTAAAACAATTGATTGACAGATTGGCTTCCCGTGGTACTCTATACAGAGAGATCCCGCTGGTGATCCTTGCTGGCTGGAATCGGTTATATCAGGGACCGTTCCAGGGTTTCGCAAAACAGAATAGAAACTGCGCATATTGCGCATTGTGCTGGCGGATTTCCGGGTACACAATCTCAAGAGATATCCCGAGCTGGAGCAGAGGAAGCGAAGAAGAGGGCGGTGCATGGAAGAAAGAGCAGAGACCGAAGAGATACTCTCCCTCAAGGGAATCGAGAAGACCTTTACGGGGGTTCGGGCCCTGAAGGGCGTAGATTTCTCCCTGCTCCGGGGGGAAGTTCACGCGCTGGTCGGAGAGAACGGTGCCGGGAAATCAACCCTGGTGAAAACTCTCACGGGTATCGTAAAAAAAGACGCTGGTGAGATCTCGTATTTGGGGAGGTTCTTCAATCCTCGCCATCCAAAATACGCCCTGGAGATGGGCATCGGGATCATTCACCAGGAGTTGAACATGATGGATCACCTCACGGTGGCCCAGAATATTTTTATAGGTCGGGAGTCTACCCGTCCGGGGGGGCTTTTGCTGGACGAGGGCGAGCAAAACAGACGGGCTGCGCGTCTCTTTGACCGCCTGAACATGGATATCGATCCCACGGCTCTCCTGGGAACGCTCACCGTGGGAAAGCAGCAGATGGTGGAAATCGCCAAAGCTGTCTCCCACGATCTGCGGGTTCTGATCCTCGATGAACCAACAGCAGCCCTCACAAATAACGAGATTGCAGAACTTTTTACCATTATGAGAGGTCTCTCCGACCAGGGCGTGGGGATGATCTATATTTCCCATCGCATGGACGAGATTGGCGAGATTACCCATCGGGTTACGGTGATGCGCGATGGCGAGTACGTGGGAACCCGTGTTACCCGGGATGTTTCCAGGGACGAGATTATCAACATGATGGTGGGGCGAGTCATTTTCGAGACACCCAAGGAAAAAAGCGCCGTTCCCGATGATGCGCCGGTGGTGCTCAAGGTGGATCACCTCAAGGCGGGCAGGATGGTGAAGGATGTGAGCTTTTCCCTCCGTCAGGGAGAAATCCTCGGTTTTGCCGGCCTGATGGGGGCGGGGCGCACCGAGACCGCCCGGGCGATCTTCGGGGCCGATCCTGTCCAGAGAGGCATGATAGAGATCAAGGGACGCCCGGTCTGGATCAAGACCCCCGCCGACGCGGTAGCCCACGGGTTAGGGTATCTCTCGGAAGATCGAAAGCGCTACGGCCTGGCGCTGAACCTGAGTATCCGGGAGAACGCTGTTATGGCCGCCCTGGAGCGGTTCGAGAAGAACTGGTTCATTCAGTTCCGAAAAGTCGCCGCCGAGACCGAGGCGTACATCGAAAAGCTCCGGGTCAAAACGCCCTCGATCGATCAGATCATCCGGAACCTCTCCGGGGGGAACCAGCAGAAAGTTGTTATTGCCAAATGGCTGATCCGGAACAGTGATATCCTCATCTTTGATGAACCCACCCGGGGGATCGATGTGGGGGCCAAGAGCGAGATCTACGCGCTTATGACCGAGCTTGCTGAGCAGGGTAAATCGATCATCATGATCTCGTCGGAGCTTCCCGAGGTGCTGCGCATGAGCGATCGTGTTGTGGTGATGTGCGAAGGGCGGATCACGGGAGAGCTGGATATTTCCGAAGCCAGCCAGGAATCGATCATGAAACTCGCTACCATGAGAAACCAGGAGTAGACAGGATGGCAGGAACAGGGATGAACGGAAAACAGTGGCGTACGCTTCGTGACAAGGGGCTCCAGAAGTTGCTGGCGCCCCTGGCGCTGGTATTGATTTACCTCTTCTTCGGCTTCTTCGGGCGGAATTTTTTTTCCTACAATACGCTGGTCAATATTCTTGACGCCTCCTATTACATAGGGTTTCTCGCCCTGGGGGTCACCTTTGTGATTATCACCGGGGGGATCGATCTCTCCGTGGGGACCGTTGCCATGTGCGCGGCCATTGTTGGTGGCACGGCGTTCCGCACCTGGGGGTGGTCCATGGGGCCTTCCCTGGTGCTGATCATGGCGGTGGCCACCTTCTTCGGGCTGATCAACGGGTTGATGGTGGCAAAGCTGAAGCTTCCTCCTTTCATTGCAACCCTGGGAATGATGATGGTTTCCATGGGGATCGGTTCGATCGTCTCCAACGTGCGGAGCGCCGCCTTTCCTCCGAGGTCTGATCCCTCGGGGTGGTTCCGAAATATCTTCAAGTACATCTCTCCCGATCGCGTGGCGATCCCCACGGGAGCTCTGGTGCTCTTCGGGGTGACAATTATCTTTCACATCATTCTGACCCGAACCAAAATGGGTCGCTACATTTTTGCCATCGGGAGCAACAAGGAAGCGGCCCGTTTGTCTGGGGTGAAGGTCGAACGCTGGGAGATGTCAGCCTACATCGTGAGTGGTATTGCCGCTGGTATCAGCGGTATCTCCTTTGCCGCCGTCTATACCACGGTGATGCCTGCCCAGGGCCAGGGGTTTGAGCTCTTTGCTATCGCCGGAGCAGTTATCGGCGGAACATCCCTTTCGGGAGGAGTGGGATCGGTCTTCGGCACGCTGATCGGGGTGTTTATCATGGCCGTGCTTCGCAGCGGGTTGCCCGCCATGAATCTTCAGGCTCACTACCAGACCTTTTTCACGGGGATTGTGGTGATCGCGGCGGTTCTTCTGGATATCTACCGAACCAAAAAGACCTCGGAGGTGAGGGTTCTCACGCCGGCCGATCTCTATCGAAGCGATATGCAGCGGAAGATCGACCAGATTCGGGGGGGGCTCTCGTCCACCGGGGGGGGCTCTTCCGAGGACATCCCGGCAGGGCGGGAGCAGATACAGGCGCTCCAGCAGGAAATGAAAGAGACCTACCGGCGCATGCGCCGCGAGGAGAAAGCTGAGGCGGCCCGGGTTGAGGCTGAAGAAAAGGCAGCAGAGCGGGAGTTTCGGGCGATGCTCAAAAAAGAGAAAGACTAGTCCCGGCGGTGAAACAGAAAAAAACCGGGGCCGCGGGGTACCCGGAGAAAGATGCATAGGAGGTTGGTGTATGAAGGGTTCAAAAGGGTATTGTGCAGCGATTGCCCTGGTGCTGGCGTTCGTGACGGTTCTGCCCGCCTTTGCAGGGGGCGGACGGGAACGGGATCAGGTGCCGTACATTGCTGTGGTGTCCAAGGGGGAGCAGCACGATTTCTGGCAGCAGGTTCGCTTGGGTGCGGCCACGGCCGCCGAGGAGTTGGGAGTAGAGATGACCTTCGAAGGGCCTCCTTCGGAGAGTGATGTGCAGATTCAGGTGGAGATGCTGAACAGTGCAATCGCACGAGGCCCCGTGGCGGTAGCTTTGGCTGCCCTCGATACGGCCTCGGTACTGGACCAGCTGGAATCGCTGGGAGCCCAGAATATTCCTGTGATCGGTTTTGACTCGGGTGTACCCGAGGCGCCGGCGGGAGTTATTCATGCCAACGCCTCTACCGATAACTTTGCCGCTGCCGGTCTGGCTGCGGCAAAAATGTATGAGGCTCTGGCCGCCGAGATCGATGCAGCCACAGCGGCCCGGCCCGTGAGGATCGTGGTGCTCAACCAGGATGCCCGTGGCGAATCGCTTCTGAGCCGGGGCCGGGGATTCCGGGATACCCTGGTAGACGTTGTAGCGAGCCGTTCTCCCCTGGCCAAGTCTGACATTCGCGTTACGGGAAACCCTGCCTTTGTGGACAGCCATAACCCCACCACGGGCGAGAAGCTGATCATCGAGATGGTGGTCCCCGCATCGGGTTCCGCCCAGGATACCACGTCGGCTGCCCAGGCGGTGCTGAACCGGGTCAGTGATCAGAACATTCGGGGTATCTTCATGAGTAACGAGGGGACGGTCCGGGGATTGCTCTCGGCTACCGATGACGGGGCCGATCTGCCCGTGGTGTACCCCGGTCTGGTGGCAATCGGCTTTGATGCCGGCCGTGCCCAGAAGGATGCCGTGGCAAACCAGTATTTCCTGGGATCTGTCACGCAAGACCCTTTCTCCATTGGCTATCAGGCGGTGACCCTCGCTCATGCAGCGTACAAGGGAATGAGTGTTTCCGATGTCGATACGGGAGCCCGGTTCTACACTCATGAGAACATGAACGATTCCGAGATTAAAGGATTGCTCTACGATTGAGCAGCGGCGGGGGTTGATCCTCGGGAGTCTCCCGGAGACGGTCATATGACTTGACCGGGAGGTTCTTCCCGTTGTACCTTTTGCGTGGTTTTCGGGGCAGGGTGCGTCGGCTTGTGCTGACAATTCCCGACCGGCGGTTATAGTCCGCGAGTGCTTTCCGGGTTTTCCCGGCTGCGCTGAACCGGTGAAATTCCGGTACCGACGGTACAGTCCGGAAGGGAGAAAACCGCGTGTTCTGTTTGCGTCTTCGCGAGCCCGATTCTGTGCTCGAAGGTGCGGAGAGAGCCGTCTCCCGTCGTTCAATGCGCCCCGGTGGTCCCCAGTGGATCTCCGGGGTTTTTTTGTGCGGCTTTCATACGTGCGCCCCGAGCCGGGAGGTGACCATGCTTGACGATCAAGATGATCGGAGGCTTGTCCAGACTCTCGAGCTCGCACAAGGCGGCGCTGGCCGGGTTGAACCAAACCCCCAGGTCGGCGCTGTGATTGTTCAGGCTGGAGAAGTCATCGCGACAGGCTTCCACCGCCGGTACGGCGAGGCCCATGCTGAAGCCGAGGCCCTAGCCAGGGCCGGTTCCAGTGCACGCGGAGGAGTTCTCTATTGCAATCTGGAGCCCTGTTCGCACAGAGGCCCCGGAAAACACCAGCCCCCCTGCGTAGATGCGATTATCGCTGCCGGAATATCCCGTGTTGTGGTGGGGCAGCAGGACCCGAACCCGGCCGTGCGGGGCCGAGGCCTGAGGCGTCTTCGTGAGGCCGGTATCATCGTGGATTGTGCCGACGATCCGGCTCCCTTCATTCGACATAACAGAGCCTTTAACACCACCATGGCCCTGGGGCGTCCCTTTGTTCATCTCAAATGCGCCATCTCGCTGGACGGCCGCCTGGCCACCGCCCGGGGTGACTCCCGGTGGATCACCGATGAGAAAGCCCGCGCCGGGGTTCACCGCTTGAGGGGTGCCTGCGATGCCGTCCTGGTAGGCAGAAACACTGCCGAAACAGACGACCCCCTTCTGACCGTCCGGGATGCACCGCTGCCGGCCCGGGGGCAGCCCCGGGCAATCGTGCTGGACAGCCAGGCCCGCCTTTCCCGGGAGAGTTCTCTCGTGAGGCACCGCGCCGGGGAGCTTCTGCTCTGCGTTTCCGAAGGAGCTCCCCGGGATGATGTCCTGGCCCTGCAGGAGAAGGGGGTCACAGTCCTTCCCTGCAGGGAAGACCCCCGGCAGGGTCTTGATCTGAAGGATGTTCTTCGCAGCCTGAAGGACCAGGGAGTTCGTTCCATCCTGGTTGAGGGGGGCGGTCTGGTCATTACCGCTTTTCTCCGGGCCGGCCTTTTTGACCGGCTTACGGCCTACGTGGCTCCCCTGGTTCTGGGAGCCGGTCGGGAGGCTGTGGGAGATCTGGGAATTCACCGAATTGATCAGGCCGTGGCCTTTGAGGAGGTGAGGTGGGACCGCATAGGAAACCAGCAGTGCTTTGACGGCTACCGCCGGGGCTGGGCCGGAGAGATTGTGGCCGTAGCGCAGGAAGGAGTCGTCTGATGTTTACAGGACTCGTCGAGGAAATCGGCCAGGTGGGGCAGGTTGCCCGCCGGGGGGACTATCAGAGCCTTCAGATTCGGGCTTCAGCTGTGATCCAGGGGATGGCCCCGGGCGATTCTGTCGCCGTGAACGGAGTCTGTCAGACAGTCACCGATATTGGCCCACAGTCTTTCACTGTGGAGACCCTGGCGGTCTCTCTGGAGAAGACAACCCTGGGAACGCTCAGGCCGGGCCACCGGGTGAACCTTGAGCGTGCTCTTACCCCCTCGTCTCGGCTGGGCGGGCATTTTGTCCAGGGACACGTGGACGGAACCGCCCGTATCAGGGAGTCCCGCCGTATTGGCCCCAACGGGTTTCTCGGGGTCGCCCTCTCTCCGGAGCTGTTGCGGTATTGCGTCCGGGAAGGGTCAATCACCATAGACGGAGTGAGTCTTACCATTGCCGGGCTGGATTCGGAGGGGATCACGGTGAACGTGATTCCCCTCACCTGGGACGCTACGGTTCTCCGGGATCGTCGGGCGGGAGATTCGGTAAATATCGAAGTGGACATTATCGGCCGCTATGTGGAGCGCCTGCTGGGGCTCTCCCCCGAAGGGGGGCTCTCGCAGGAGCGTCTTGCGGCCTGGGGATACGGAACATGAGACAAGGAGAGGATCTGGTGACCGCAGAAAAGAATAAAACCACAGAAAAAACCGGGGCTACAGAAAAAACCGGGGCTACAGAAAAAACCGGGATCACAGAAAGACGACGAAGGTCCTCGGCAACCCTGGACAGGGTGGCCCGGGCGATTGATGTTATTCGATCGGGAGGGATGATTCTTGTCCGGGACGATGAGAGTCGCGAGAACGAGGGTGATCTGGTCTGCGCGGCCGAACACGCCACGGAGGAGACGATCGCCTTCATGGCGGTCCAGGGCAGGGGCCTGATCTGCCAGCCTCTGCCGGAATCAATTGCCCGCAGGCTGAACCTGGGACCTATGGCCCCGGTGAATACCGAAGGACTTTCCACGGCCTTCACGGTCAGTGTCGATGCCCGGGAGGGCGTCACAACGGGGATCTCCGCGGCGGACCGGGCCAGGACGATCGCTGCCGTGATAGATCCCGGGACAGCTCCCGAGGATCTGCGGCGGCCCGGTCACGTCTTTCCCCTGGTGGCCCGGGAGGGCGGCGTTCTGGTCCGGCCGGGCCATACCGAGGCAGCGGTCGATCTGGCGAGGCTGGCAGGACTTATCCCCAGTGGGGTTATCTGCGAGGTCCTCAACGACGACGGCACCATGGCCAGGGGCCCGGACCTGGAGGATCTCTCCCGGCGTTTTGACCTTCCCCTGATTTCCGTGGCTGACCTGATCGTGTACCGCGATGCCCTGGGGGATATAGCCCTGGAGTCCTCCTCCCAGGCGCTCCTTCCCACCGATTTTGGCGAGTTCCAGGTCCGGGCCTTCAGAACGGCTGACCCGTCTACCCCGGAGGTTCTCCTGATGGAGCACCGGGGAGAGCGGCCTTCGGGCAAGGATCCCCTGGTGAGAGTCCATTCGGAGTGTCTCACGGGAGAGGCCCTCCACAGCCAGCGCTGCGACTGCGGCCCCCAGCTCCACCACGCCCTGGGGGAGATCGCCCGTCAGGGGGGCGCCCTGGTCTACCTTCGGCAGGAAGGGCGGGGAATCGGTCTGTTTGAGAAGATTCGGGCCTATACCCTTCAGGATCAGGGCCTGGACACGATCGAGGCGAATCTTGCTCTGGGCCATCAGGCCGATCTTCGACGATTTGGTGCTGCCGCAGCGGTTCTTCGCCAGGGAGGATACCGGCGGGTGCGGCTTCTGACGAACAATCCCGAAAAACAGGCGGCCCTGGGGGCCGGTGGAATCGAGGTTACTGAACGGATTCCCCTCCTGACGGGGCAAACAAAACACAACCAGGCCTATCTGAGGACAAAGTTCGAAGAGATGGGGCACCTGGGAAAGGATGACTAATGGATTATCGTGTGCTGGAAGGAAGGCTCTCTGCCGAGGGTCTGCGTGTGGGAATGGTCTCTGCCCGGTTCAACTCCTTTATCACGGACCGTCTTGTCGAGGGCGCTCTGGATTGCCTCACCCGTCACGGTGCGGATACCGGCTCGATTACGCTGGCAAAGGTTCCGGGAGCCTGGGAAATACCCCTGGTGGCCCAAAAAATGGCTCAAAGCGGAGCCTACGACGGTCTCATTTGCCTGGGAGCGGTTATCCGCGGGTCCACTCCCCACTTCGACTATGTTTCGGCCGAAGTGAGCAAGGGGATCGCCTCGGTGAGCCTTGCCACGGGGGTCCCCATCACCTTTGGGGTTCTCACCACCGACACGGTTGAGCAGGCCGTGGAGCGGGCCGGGACAAAGGCCGGAAACAAGGGCTGGGACGCAGCTCTGGGGCTGATCGAGATGGTCAACCTGACCGGGCAGATTCGGTAACAACCCGGTCGTATTCACCCCGGACCCGCTGGAGGGTCTCCTGGAGCCGTGCCGAGAGCAACTCCGACGTGGGGAGCTCCCCAGGCAAGTCCGGGGAGGGCTGCCCTGCCGGAGGAGCGCCCAGGACGATCCGGGCGAGCTTCTCCCGGGCCCGGGGCTCCGCCGGCAGCGTGTGAAGCTGCCGATCCTCGTAGGCCTGGAGAAAATGCTCGATCCGACGCAGAAACCGGTAGTCCTCCCTGAGCCTGGCCGCCTGATCCGGCTCCAGAAGGCCTGCTTCCTCCAGGCAGGTGAGCCCCTCCAGGGTGTTGCCTGTTATCAGATTGGGGTACAGGGAGTGGTGGAGCATTTGGAGTGCCTGCAGCAAAAACTCGATGTCCCTGATTCCCCCCTCGCCGTTTTTTACATCCCGTGAGGATGGATCGGTGGCGTACTGACTGACGGCCCGTTTTCGCAAGGTTCGCACCGTTGCCAGGATTCTATCCCCGCCAGCCTGCTGGAGCCGACGGGTAAAGACAGGACGAAGGTGTTCCAGAAAGGCTGCTCCCAAGTCAAGGTCTCCCGCGATGGGGGCAAGCTTGATCGCCGCCTGAAGTTCCCAGAGGTCAGCCCCGGTCTTGTAGTATTCCAGGATCTGGTCCAGGCTTGAGACCAGGGGTCCTTCCTGCCCCCAGGGCCGAAGCCGCAGATCCACCCGATAGGCCTGGCCGTCCACGGTGAAGTCCGAGATGTCCCGCACAACCTGTCGGAACACGCCGCTCCAGAACCGTTCCGGCCCTTCCCGGTCAAGGTTTTCCCGGGGTGTCCGGGGCGTTCCGTGAGGTTGAGCCGACGCGGTCCGGGCCTGGCCCGGAGGGTCCCGGGGAAGATCGTAGATTGCCAGCAAATCGATGTCGGAGCTGTAGTTGAGCTCTCCGCCTCCCAGTTTCCCGAAGGCCAGAATGGCGAAGCGGCCCGGAGGGCTTTCTGGCTGGGGATGATGACGCAGAACCTCCTGAAGAGTCGCCTCCACAACTGCCCGGGCCAGGTCGCTTAGCTCCCGGATGATATCCTCGAAGTCTCCGGCCAGGCAGATGTCCCGGGTCCCGATTCGCAGGATTTCCCGCTTCCGAAAGCGCCGCAGCGTTCCAAGCCGGCTGAGCCGGTCGCTCTCTCCGGCGAGGTCCTGGAGAAGTTCCTGCTCCATCTGCGCCTGATTGCGGGGAGAGGTGACGATCCGGGGATCGCTGATCCACTCCAGGAAGAGGGGGTTTCGAATGAGCGTGTCCGAGAGGAACTGGCTTCCTGCAAAGATACGAAGCATGATTTCCATGCGTCGGGGTTGGGAGAGAAGCTGGGAGAAAAACTTCGGGCGGTCACCTACCTCCTCGGTGAAACGTTCCCAGTTGTTCAGGGCCATGTCGGGATCGCTGGAGCCGGAGAGGTAATCCCAGGCCAGGACCAGCAATCGGGCGAAGGTGTTCCGCTCTGCCGGCGACCGGGCGATCCGGCGTATGTTGGCGATTGCCCGGGCGGGGTTCCGGAATCCTGCCTCGGCCAGGAGTTCGGAGCTTCTCTCCTCGCTCACGGCCTCGGAGAGGACCAGGTCGGCAGGATTTCCCCGGGGTGCCTCGGGGAGGGCCTCTTCGCCCAGGTGGCGCTCGACGAAGCTGCGGATTGCTGCGGTTTCTACCTGGAAATCGATCCGGAGCTGATCGGCGCTTCCGATATCCTCAGTGTCGCTGTAGCCCATCCTGCGGGCCAGATGGATGAACTCCGGGGTATTATAGCGGGGAAGAAAGAGGTCCCGGGCGTTTCCCCGAAGCATTCGCAAGCCGTTGATCAGGGTGCGGAAGAAGCGGTAGGAGCGGATCATCGCTTCGGTCTCTTCCGTGTCCAGGGTTCCCTCCTGGGAGAGCCCCCGCAGGGTGGCGTGGATTCCGGGGTTGCGCAAGGCCCGGTTGGTCCTGCCTCGGGAGACCTGCAGGAGCTGTACATTATACTCCAGGTCTACCAACGCCCCGGGGCTGAGCTTGGCGTTCAACCGGCCGTCGCCGGCCTTCTCCCGCGCCTGACGAAGGCGAAGCTCCCGAATCTCCGAGGTGGAGATCGAATCGGTCTCGTAGACCAGTTGGTCCCGTATCGCTATGACGCGACGCCCCAGCTCGGGATCTCCCGCTACGGGCCGAAGCCTGATCAGGGCAAGCCGCTCGGCGCTATGGGCCTTCCCCGCAGGGCCAAAATACTCGATAAAGGTCTCGATATGGACCGCCCGGGGGCCATCCTCCCCGTAGGGACGCAGCCGAAGATCGATCCGGAAGATCCCCTCCCGTTTCGCCTCGATAAGTCCCAGAGCCCCCTGTACGAGGTTCTCGAAAAACTCGGTATTGCTGATCCCTTCGGGGCCGTCGGTCTCGCCCCGGTCGCTGTAGAGGGTCATCAGTTCGATGTCCGAGGCGTAGCCCAGGGCGCTTCCTCCCATTTTTCCCAGTCCGAAGACGGCGTAGTGAGCGGGCAGGCCCGCCGCAGTCCGGGGGATTCCGTAGCGGTCAGTCAGATATTTCCAGCTCAGCCGGTAGGCCTGGTCCACCACCACCTCGGCCAGCTTGGTGAGGCGATGACTCAGAAAGAAAAAATCGGTGTTTTTCTGGAGGATGTGATCGGCATCGATCAGAAAAGCCTCCTGATCCTTGAAGCGGTTCAGGATGCGCTTCTCCTCCCGGGCCGATGGTGCCCCCTCCAGGGCGGCTTCCAGAGCCGGAGCCAGGTTCTCGCCGGGAGTGCTCAGGAGGCGGTTCCCCTGGGAGACCTGGAGGAGGGGAAGAATATTCTCGTACTGCAGGCGGATGAAGTCTTCCCAGAGAAAATCGCTGGCTCCCAAAAGGCGGGCGAGCTTTCGCTGAGCCCCGGGATTTGCCAGGAGATCCCGGAACCGGTCGCCTTCATCCTCCAGAGCGACCTGTCGGACCAGCTCCTCGAAGCGAAGGAACGCCTCCTGGGGATCGGCTGCGCTGTGAAGGGCGTGGGAAAACTGTTTTGTCACCAGGATCGAGAGGCGCAACCGCCGGAGGTCCTCCGGGCGCGTTACGGGTTTTCCCGAGCGGGTGGTAACCCAGAAGACATCCTGGATCAGTTCGTCCCGGGTCTCGATCTGGACGTTGCGAATCAAGAGATCCTGCAAGGCCAGGGCGCTGGCCAGAGAATAGAGAAAGAAGGAGGTGTCCTGGGATTGAACGCGGATGCGGGTGGTTTCATCCTCGCCGGTGATCTCTATTTCTATGGGGAGCAGGGGTTCCCCCCGATCCTGTTCCCCCGAAGGGTCTTCCCGGTTTTCTCCGTGGGCCAGGGCAACCCGTTCGGCCACGGCGTCCCGTACCGCCGACGGATCGGGCGTTGCCTGGTAGAGGGGGGCCAGAATCTGTTGCAGGTCCTGGCGGGTTTTCTCCAGCCAGTGGGGAAACCCGCCGGCTTCTTCCAGCAGGGTCGGAGAGATCTGTCCCCGAAAGGTGTCCCGGGCGTCCCCCCCGGCGGTGGTGATCTCACCTTCCAGGATGTTGAACCCCCGGGCTCCCAGGATACCGCTGATGTAGCTGAAGAGCCCCGGTGCGTCCTTCAGGTGCAGGGTGAAGCCGTAGAGATCGGCGCTCTTCTGGTTGTGGTGCTCCTGATCGGGGGAGCCCTGGTAGGGCTGTACCAGATCGGAGAGGGTGATTGTTTCTTTAGCCATGATTTCCCGCTGTGGTGCCGGTTACCCGGTATTTTTTGACAAACCCCCAGGGCCGGTAGGTCATCTTGGCCTGCCGCAGCCCCGGGTCGCCCAGGTCCTGCTCCCGGTTAATCCAGGTATAGTGGCGCGGAAGGATCGTGGCGAAGGCCTTGTTGATGAACTGGTAGATTCCCCGGTAGTGGTCCAGAGCTTTCTCGAAGTGCACCACAAAACTCCTCCCCTTCATGAGGGGTTCCCCCAGGGTGTAAGCTGCCGGTTCGTTGTCCACATAGACCAGGTACCCCCGAAGGTCGAGTTCCTGAAACCGTTCCAGCGCTTCCCGGGCTGCGATGTAATCGTTCCGGTCCTCCCGGGATGCCTGCCAGCGTTCCAGAATGGACAAGGCGTCTTCCCGGTTCTCCGGTGTCAGGGGCCGCTCGTCGTAGAGGTAATTGTTGATGAAGGCGTTCACGTGGTTTCTCTTTTTGTGGTACCGCTTGCCTGCAAGCTCAGCCAGGTCCGTCCTGAGGTAGAGATAATCGAAGTTATCCCGATCCTCCTGTATGGTATACCCCTGCTGTTCCAGCCACACCCAGGATTCATCGGCCTGGGGTTCTCCCAGGCCCTTGATATATCCGAAGCGCCCCAGGAGATCCCCGAGAAGGTCCGGATCCTGGGGAAGGCCGCAGGGAAGCATGCAAAAGGGGCTGCCCTCTCGCTCACCCGCCACTACCAGGTGATCTCCGGGCAGGGATGAGACACGATAGGCGTAGGTGTCCCGAAAAAGGTAGAGACCGGCGAAGGTAAACTCCGATATTCCCTCGGGCAGAAGGGCCAGTCGTGGGTGCAAGGCGTCCCGCTGGCTAAAGCTGAGGGGAGCAACATCGGGATATCGGGGAATCGTCATATCTACAATATACGGAAACTTGCCGGAGAGTATCAAACCCGTCTATCATGAGGCATGGATCTTACACAATATCATGCCCTGCTCACCGACGATGTACAGGAACGGTTTCTCCGGTACGTTCGGGTTCATACCACCAGTGACCGCCATTGCGAAGAGACTCCCTCCACAAAAAGGCAGTTCGATCTGGCTCATTTGCTGGCCCGGGAACTGAAGGAAATGGGAGTTTCCCAGGTATCTGTCACTGACCATTGTTACGTAACGGCCCGGCTCCCCGCCTCTCCGGGGGTAACGGCTCCGCCCCTGCTTCTGCTGGCTCACCTTGATACGGCGCCCGATCTCTCGGGTGAGGGTGTGTCTCCCCGGCTCTGGGAATCCTACGACGGTTCTCCCCTGGAGCTGGGTCACGGATATCGCCTGGACCCGGCGGAATATCCGGATTTGCTCGATTATATTGGCGATACGGTGATAACCACCGACGGCTCCACTCTTTTGGGGGCCGACGACAAGGCGGGTGTGGCTGAAATCATGAGCGCCCTGCGTTTTCTTCAGGATCATCCTGAGGTTGAACATGGCTTGATCGAGGTGATCTTTACGCCCGATGAAGAGATCGGCCGGGGTGTCGATAAAATTCCTCTGGAGTGGATCACGGCACAATTCGCCTTTACTCTGGACGGGGGCCGCCAGGGAAGCATCGAGGCGGAGTGTTTCTCGGCCTGGCAGGTTCAGGTGGAGATCGAAGGGTACGTGATTCACCCGGGGAGCGCCAAAAACAAACTGGTGAACGCCGTGGCTCTGGCGGGCCGCTATCTGGCGGCGATTCCCCAGGCCGAAAGCCCCGAGGCAACGGAGGGTCGCGACGGCTTTTACTGCCCCGTGGAGGTCCGGGGGGACTACGGCCGGGCCGAGATAGAGTTGATCGTTCGCGACTTTGATCAGGCCCAGGTGGATCGCCGCGTGGCATACCTGAAAGAGCTGGGAAAAACGCTGGAGCTGGCCTATCCCCGCTCCCGGATCGAGGTTCGGGCCAGACAGCAATACCTGAATATGTACGATACCATCTCGCGCCATCCCTTTGTGATGGATGTCCTGGAAAAGGCCGTCCGCGCAGCAGGCCTTGAGCCGGTCCTTGAGCCGATTCGGGGCGGCACCGATGGGTCCCGCCTCACCGAGATGGGAATCCCCACGCCCAATATCTTTGCCGGAGGCTTCAACTTCCACGGACGCTACGAGTGGATTCCCGTCTCGGCCATGAGAAGGGCTACCGAGACGATTCTTCATCTGGTTCGGCTCTGGAAGGACGAGGTTCCCGAAAAAAGCTGATTCTCTTGCCCCGGAGTGGTACACTGGAAAGGTCCTGGGGCGCAGGAATGGATACAGTGTGCAGCGAGAGAATGGAGCGATGATGCGGAAACAAGATGTTCGATTTGTCCTGGGTCTGGTGCTGGCGGGATTCTTCTGGGGGTGTGCTACCACGGTCCAGGACCCTTCCGATTTGCCACCCTGGGCGCAGATGATCCCCCCGTCCGATACAGAAGAGGTCCTTCTTGTGGGCTACGGTGTGGGGGAAACCCGCGGGGCCGCAACCCAGGCGGCGTACCGGGATATCGAAGATCAGATTCTCCAGATTCTTATTGCACGTTTTGACCCCCTGGCCCGGGGTCTGACCGATCAGCAGGGAGAGGCGCTCCTCCTGGTCTCGCAGGAGCGGCGTCATCATCTGCTTCGGCAGGACTCGTTTCGCGCGCTCCGTTCCGATGGAAGTCACGAACGGTTCCTGCTCCTTCTCTATGAGAAAGATGATATCGCCTCGGATCTCGATCGCATCGATGCCGTTCTTGCCGAGGCGACGGCGGCCGTCTCGGCCCCGAGGCAAGACAAGGACCAGCAGGGTGCCCGGGAGGAAGAGCCCTCCCGGGAGACGGGCGCTCTGGAAGCGGTGGAGGCCCTTCTGAAGGGACCAATCCCTTCGTCCCGGGAGGAACGGGTAGGCCGCCTCGAGGAGGCGCTCTCGGCAGCGGCCCGGCTGACGTTGACCGCCACGCCTGGAGAGGTTCGTACTGCCCTGGGTCAACCCCTGGAGCAGCCTTTGCTGGTTCGCCTCTCCGATCAAGGCGCGCAGAAAGATCTTCCCGGGGTTCCTCTGGCGGTGGTCCTCCAGGACCCTCCCCTGGAGGGGCGCCAGGCCAGGCATCGGGCTTCGGTGACCACCGGGAGTTCCGGTGTGGGGTCTTTCAGAATACCCGAGCCCTCCCTGGCAGGGTTGTCCCGGATAGTATTTCGCCCCGAAGAGGCGGGAATCGCCCTTGAACGCTGGCGGGAGGCGCTGGAAGAAGAGGAGCTCCCTGGGGAAGATCGCCCCGAACTGATCCTTCTCCAGGCTCTGGAGGAGCGGCTTTCCGCCGAGGTTCGGCTCCGGATTGATTCCGGTGCCGCCGAAATACCCACGGCGGTGATCATGATAGACCGTGATATCGCGGGTCTGCCGATCCCCTCCCGTGAATCAACCCGGGGAGCGATTCAACATTTCCAGGAAGAGGGGTTTACCCTTGTTCCGGCCGATATTTCGCCAGCCACAGTTCGGGCGCTCTCGGATCTGTCCCGGGTTACCATCGCCGACCTCTATGACCTTCTCCCCTTCGAACTTCTATCCTCGGCGGAGCGGATCGTTCTTGGAACAGCGTCCATTCTTCGATTCGACGAGAGCGAGGGAGTCACGGTGGTTATCTCCCTGGAGGCTGCGGCCTTTGATCTGCGCAGAGATCAGGAACTGGCCAGGATACATCTGGAAGAGCGTGTTTCGGGACGCGACGCCAGGAACACCCTTCGGTCGGCCTTTCTCTCCGCCGGCAGGCGCGCCGCGCGGCAGTTGGCTCCGCGCCTGCCCTGATCGGGTACACCCCGGCGGGGCTTCCGTAATCTCCCCGTCTGGGAGAGAATAGCTCCGTGAACAGCAACATTATCTCTCAGGAAAACGATCTGATCGCCGCCTTGGCTACGCCCCTGGGCTCCTCGGCCCTGGCGGTGATCCGAACCTCGGGTCCCGGCTGTATTGAGGCTGTGGCCGCGCTCACGGACAGGCCCGCGTCGCTGGCCCGTTGCCCCGGGGGGCGCCTTCGCCGGGCTCAGTTGCGTGATCCCGAAACCGGTCGGGTTCTTGATGATCTTATGGTGGGAGTCTTCCGTGCCCCCCGCAGTTATACCGGAGAAGATGCGGTGGAACTGTTCTGTCACGGCAGCGTTCCGGGGGTTCAGGAAATTCTGGCTTTGCTCTTCCGCAGCGGATTCCGCCGGGCAGAACCGGGGGAGTTCACCCTGAGGGCCTTTCTGGCTGGAAAGGTCGACCTCACCCGGGCCGAGGCAGTTCAGGAGATCGTCTCGGCCCGCACTGCCCGAGGTCACGGTCTTGCCCTGGGGCGCCTGGGGGGGAGCGTGGAGGCTGAGGTGAACCGCTTCAAGGACGAGCTGGTGCAGATCATGGCAGGGATCGCCCTGCAGCTGGATTATCCCGAGGAAGAGACGGGCCAGATCCCCCTGGATCGGCAGGCTCTTCGTCATATCCGGGAGGGGCTTCTGCAACTGGCTGCCTCGTATAGCGCGGGAAAACTCTACCAGGAGGGGGTCGTCATTGCTCTGGCAGGGAGAACGAACGCAGGAAAATCCTCCCTCTTCAACGCCTTGCTGAAAGAGGACCGGGCAATCGTGAGCGACATTCCCGGGACAACCCGGGATTACATCGAGAGTTCTCTCGATTTCGGGGGCATCCCGGTACGAATTTTTGATACCGCGGGTCTGCGGGAGACCGGGGAGATTCTTGAAGGTGAAGGGATTCGCCGCACCGGCCAGGTTCTGGAGGCGGCAGACCTGGTCCTCTACCTGGTAGATGGTGTCCGGGGACTCGCCGAAGAAGAAGAGGATCGCCTGGATCGGGCCAAGGCAAGCGGATCCCCCCCGTTCATTCCAGTCTGGAACAAGGCCGACGATCGGGCCTGTCTTCCCCCTCCCGAAGGATTTTTTCCGGTGAGCGCCCGCACGCTTCAGGGAATGGAACCGCTCCTGGAAGAGGTGGTGCGACGGGTGACCCCGGAGCACCGGTGCCAGGAGGAGAGCCCCGTGATCGATTCGCTTCGCCAGCGGGACCTCCTGGAGCGGGCCGCTGCGGCGTTGCAGGAAGTTGATCGGGGGATTCAGGAGGAGATGCCTGTGGATGCCATAAGCCTGGATGTCCAGGAAGCGATCCACGCTCTGGGAGAAATTACCGGAGAGGTAACCTCGGCGGATATTCTTGATGCGGTTTTTCAGCAGTTCTGCGTAGGAAAGTAGACCAAAACACCCATGAATGGTAGATTTCACGCCTATGAAAATGGACGCCGTTGTTGTCGGGGGAGGCCACGCCGGAATTGAGGCGGCCCTGGCGATCGCCCGCCTGGGCTTCTCCGTGGTCATGATTACCCAAAACCTCGATACCATAGGCAAACTCAGTTGCAATCCCGCCATAGGGGGCCTCGCAAAGGGAAATATGGTTCGCGAGATCGATGCGCTTGGTGGCCGAATGGCTCAGCTCATCGATGAAACCATGATCCAGTTCCGTGTTTTGAACCGAAGCAGGGGGCCGGCTGTGCAGGCGCCCCGGGCACAGGCCGACAAACAGGCCTACCAGATCGCGGCAAAACGGGCCCTCGAGGTGGAACCGGGAGTTTCGCTTTTGCAGGACACCGTGGTGGATCTTCTCTACACGCCCCGGGGGAGCCGGCTTGCCGGGGTGATAACCGAGCGGGGAAACCGGATAGAAGCCAGGGTGGTAGTGGTCACCACAGGGACCTTTCTCAAGGGCAGGATCTTTGTCGGTTCCTATCAGGCCGAAGGAGGGCGCCTGGGCGAGCCCGCCAGTTATGGCCTTGACAGGGCCCTGGAATCGGTGGGATTTCGGCTGGGCCGCATGAAAACGGGAACGCCTGCCCGGATCATGGCCGATTCCGTGGACTACTCCAAAGTGGAGCCCCAGTTCGGCGATGACGAGATCATTCCCTTCTCCTATGGGGGAGGTCGCATTATCCGGGACCAGGTTCAGTGCTACATCACCTATACCACCGCCGAAACCCACCGGGTGATCTCGGACAATCTCGATCGCTCTCCTCTCTTTTCGGGGGATATCGTGGGATCGGGGCCTCGTTATTGTCCTTCCATTGAAGACAAAGTGGTAAAGTTTCCCGATCGTGACCGGCATCAGATTTTTTTGGAGCCCGAAGGGCGTTCCACGGGCGAGCTCTACCTGAACGGGATCAGCAGCTCTCTTCCTGAAGAGGTTCAGCGGGACTTTATCCATACCATTCCGGGCCTCGAGAAGGCTCAGGTGGTTCGGCCCGGCTACGCCGTGGAATACGACCATATCGATCCCTCCCAGCTCTACCCGACTCTGGAGGCCAAGGTCCTTCCCGGCCTCTATCTGGCGGGCCAGACCAACGGGACCAGCGGGTACGAGGAGGCCGCCGGTCAGGGCCTTGTGGCAGGAATCAACGCCGCCCGGGCTCTGGCGGGAGAGGCACCCCTTCTTCTGGACCGCTCCCAAGCCTATATCGGGGTCATGATCGACGATCTGGTGACTCTGGGAACGAAGGAGCCCTACCGGATGTTCACCTCCCGGGCGGAACACCGGATGAATCTGCGCCATGATTCCAGCGATATGCGGCTTTTTGAGCTGGCCTACAATCTGGGAATGCACGACGATCGGGCCTGGGCGCGATTTCAGGAAAAGCGCAAGACCCTGGCGACGATTACCGGAGCATTGCAGCAACGCTTTCTCCGTGATCGGGACGAGCCCTCGCTGGAGGTGCTCCAGGGCCAACAGGGCAAAAGTCTTCACCAAATCCTCAAAAACCCCCGGGTATCCCTGGAGATGCTTCTCCCCTTTCTGGAAGATCTCCCCGGGGATATTCCCCCGGAGTGGCTGCGTCAGGTCGAGCTGGACGTAAAGTACGAGGGGTACGTGGCGCGGGAAGAGAAAATGGTTCACCGTTTCCGCCGCCTGGAGTCTCTCAGAATTCCCCCCGACTATGATTACTCCCAGGTAAAGGGGATCTCCAACGAGGCGCGGGAAAAATTTCGCTCCGTGCGGCCCCTGTCCGTGGGGCAGGCCTCGAGAATCCCCGGCGTTCGCAACTCCGATGTCACGGTCTTGATGGTCATGCTTGACCCTAGGCGAAAACGGAACTCTGCAGCATGATGTCGCCCAGTGAAGAACGTCTGGCCCAGGGGCTTGCCGCGATTCCGGCGTTGCCTCCGCAGGATGATCCCGGGAGGTCTCTGGTGCAGCTTTCCCGCTATCTGGAGGATCTCTACCGATCGAACCCCGTCTTCGGGCTCATCTCTCAGGAGGATGCCGCGGATACACTGGTGCTGGCAACGCGGCACCTGCTGGATAGTGCCGCCGGTGTCCCCCGGGTCTGGAGAATACTGGAGCGGACGGGGTCCCGGGTTGTCTGTGATCTGGGTTCCGGCGCCGGTCTTCCGGGGATACCCCTGGCAATTTTGCTGGAGGGGTATCTCGACCGGTGTTGTCTGGTGGAGCGGCGGGAGCGGCGGGTCCGGTTTCTTCAGGGTGCCCTTGCACCTCTGGGAGTCTCGTCGCTGGAGGTGCTGCAGACCGACGCCGAGCGTCCCTGCGGAGAGGCCCGCGCGCTCTTTCAGAGCGATCCTCCGCCGGTGGTGGTCTTTCGGGCGTATCAGCAAACCACGCCGGGAACGCTCAAGGGGCTGGCAAAGGTCTTCCCGGCGGGCACAACCGTGGTAGCCTGGAAGGGGCGCCTTGAGTCAGCGCACCAGGATGCCCGGGTGATAGAAGCGTTCCCGGGCACAGTTCTGGAGGAGGTCCTGGCCGTGGATGTGCCCTTTCTTGAGCGGGAGCGCTCGCTTCTGGTCTTCAGGATCGATCCCGACTCCCCGGGTTCTGCTCCTACTCCAGGCGATTGAATATTTCCAGAAGCTGATCCTTGTCAAGGAGATCGATGAGGCGGGCCTCGACGAAGTGTACCGCCGATTCCGAATAGGTTCCCGCTGTTATGCAGAACCCCCGCCCGGAGTGAGTCTCTTTGAGGCGGGCGTTGAGATCCCTCACCACCAGCTCCCCCACCTGACCGGAGCCCCGGATAAACCGGAAGAGGATAATATCCTCCCAGCGGGCAGTTTCAACCTCGGCCAGAATATCGGCGTAGTCGTTCTTGTGCATGGCGATGTCGGTGATCTTGATGGTGGCGTTCTTGAAGAAGGTGTTCACCATCCTCCGGCAAAGGGCAGAAAACTCGCTGGTGGACGATATCAGGTAGGTCTGGAGGTTCTTGTTGCTGTGCAACTCCTTGCTGCGGGCGATCTGGCTTGCCACGTCCTTATAGCCCGGATTTTTCTTGTTTATCTCTGTCAGCTGAGTCAGGGCCCGACCCAGCTCCTGCTGGCTGGTATAGACCTGGGCCAGGCGGTAGCGCAGTTCCAGCTCTACCTGCTCGGGAATGTTCTCGTGGCGCAGTCCCAGCTCAAAGTCCAGGGCGGCCTTTTCCTCTTCCCGTTTGGCCAGGCGGATCGTCCCCGCATAGAGGGCCGAGTTGGGACCCAGTACCGGGTCCGGCCGCAGGTGCGTGAAGATGATCAGGGCCTGATCGCTTCGCCCCAGCTCCGAATAGATCTGCCCCAGATAGAACAGGGATTCCTTGTCGCTCGGGTCCTGGTCTATGACAGTTTTCAGATGGCGCCCTGCTTCCTGGTATCGGTGGAGCTTGAAGAGAGCCCGCCCCAGATGGCGCCGTGTCGGAATGTGGTCAGGGGAATCCTGGTGGGCCTGATTCAGAAGCTGGGCAGCCCGTTCCTGATTGCCCCTCCGGTGTTCCAGATACCCCAGGTTGGTGTTGATCTCGAAGGAATCGGCCTTGAGGGTGCGGGCCACCATGAGGGATTTGTAGGCCTCCTCGGGCATTTTGAGCTGGAGCGCTGCCAGGGCGTAACGAGCCGTGACAAACCACTCCTCGATGTCCTGGTTGGTGGCGCAGAGCCCCACCAGAATCCCGTAGGTTTTCATGGCCTTCTCCCAGGCCTGGTCGGAAAAGTAAATATCCGCCAGGGTAAGGAGCGCCTTGTGATCCCGCGGATTTGCCGCGAGTTGCTTGTTGGCCTGCTTCAGGAGGGTTGAGCGGTCTCTCTTTGGCTGATTTCTCTGTTTTTTCTCGACATCCGATCGCCCGAAGGCGTACCAGTAGAGAAGGACGAGACCGAGCACACCCAGAATCATTAGGACGATCAAAACCGGCAAGGGCATTTTCCCATTATCAGTGAGGGGTCCCCCCGCTGTCAACGACCGGTTCCGGTTTGGTGCGGTCACTCGTGGCGAGATTGGGAGTGATACGGCGACCAGGCCTGGGCACGAACCCGGAGAAGTGCCCACCGCAGGAGTGATACAGCCCGATGGCAAAGTCCGATGGAGATCTCCGAAGCCCGATGGAGATCTCCAAAGATTGACAAACCTCGAAGAAAGACATAGCGTAAAACGAGGAGTATTCATCGTGGCCGAGATAGGAATTCAACTTGCCGACGGTTCTTTCTTCCCGATTCTCTCCGATCGGGAACGCACGCGAAAACGGTTGATTCTTTCCCCGGCCGAGTCTGGCCAGCCAGGGGCACGGGTTGCCATCATTCGCCGTCAGGGGGAGGCTCAACGGATTCTCGGAGAGCTGGTCCTTGAGGCCCCGCTTTCCGAGGATGATGCTCCCCTGGAGCTTTTTGTGGGAGTAGACCAGGAGGGGTTGCTCACAGCCCGCCTTGATGGAGGTCCTGGTCGCTTGCAGACGATGGAATGCTCCCTGGATACGGAGGAGCCCG
Organism: Alkalispirochaeta americana; assembly: GCF_900156105.1. Taxonomy (NCBI): domain Bacteria; kingdom Pseudomonadati; phylum Spirochaetota; class Spirochaetia; order Spirochaetales; family Spirochaetaceae; genus Alkalispirochaeta; species Alkalispirochaeta americana. The sequence goes on along the minus strand of NZ_FTMS01000010.1, from coordinate 60,922 downwards.
AGGGATTTCCTTCGGCAAGAGAGAAACCGGAGAGCGATAAACCCGGAAGAGACAAGTCAGGGAGAGACAAAAAAAAATCTCCCCGGTTTCAGCCTCCGCTTTCTCCTGAGGATGTTGAGGAAGACTCTCATCACCCTCGTCCCTTCCATTGGACGGTGCTGGTGGCGATTCTCCTGATCAGTTTGAGCCTTCTTGCTCTTGGAGCCTACGGGTTCATGACCTTTCTGGGGGCCAGGATTGTTCCCGACCTGCGTGCTGCCTCGGCGGTGGTGGTTCTTCCCGCCGGAATCCGCTTCCGGTGGAGCCGGCTTTTCCGGTAGTCTCGGGGCATGACGAACCTTCTTCAGCCTTCTTCTCTTATCCGGCGACTCCTGCCTGTTCTTCGGGCGTTCCTGCCGGTGGCGGTTCTCTTTTCATCCTGCGGGGCCCAGGGGCATCTTGCGGGAGCCGGGGCAGGACAGACTCCCCGGGAACTATCGGCAGCGGTTCTTATGGAACGTCTCGCCTATGGCGACGGCCAGGTTCTTGATACGCTGGTTCCCGCTGAAGGGCTGGTGGAAAACCTTCGCAACGCTGATCCTTCCTTCCCCTACGCCCTGGGGCGGGGGTATGAAGCACGGGGTCTGGTGGAAAGTGCCCGGCGGGTCTACCGGTTCGAGCTCGACCAGGGGGCCTCCTCCTGGGCGGGTCGCAGCGCTCTCCGTCTGGCCCGCATTGCCGCCTCCCAGCGCCGCTGGCTTGCATCGGAGGGCTACGCCGCCAGGGGGTTGGAACTCTTGCCCGAGAACCGGGACCTCTGGTTCCGGTTCGGCGAGGCCCTCTACCGTCAAGACAAGTACCAGGAACTTCTTGCTTTTACCGAAGCGATTCCCCCGATGCTTTTCCTGCCCTCCGGGGAGGGAGCCTCCCAGGGAGAACAGTACAGCCCCGACGATCTGAGTGCGGAGCGTTTTCTCTGGAGGGCCGTGGCTGCTCACCATCTGGAGCAGGATCAGAATGATCTCTTTCTTCAGGCTTTTTTGAAGGTTCCGGCCCACCCGATCCACTCCCGGCTGTATCTCTTTCGCTACTACCGGGATTCCCGGTTCAGCGGGTTTTCTCGGGACGAACGAACGGTCCTGGATGCGGTGTATCGGACCAGTCAAGAGGAGTACGACGAGGCGCAGCGACTCTTCCGCCGAATCGATCCGGCCTGGCTTGCGGGGCGCCTGAGGGACGCTCCCGGACTGTTGCCTTCCCTGGGGCAGACTTCTTCGGGCGAGGGGGCCGAGGCCACGAGGAGATGGCTGAAGAGCCTTGCCCGGGAACTGGAATCCCGGGGCCTCTCTCATGGAGAGGCTTCAGAGGAGGAGGTCTTCCGGGAGCTGGCCCGGGTGCGGGGGCGTTTTGCGGGCTCTCGGGAGGATATGGCGGCGCTCATGGACGGGGCCGATCAGGCCATGATCGAAGCATGGCTTACCCGGGCAATCGGTGAGGGGGCGCGGCTCCCCGAGGTGGTGGAGGCTCTGAACGGGTGGGGGGCGGAGGCCCAGGTGTTTCGTACGGCCCTGGACAGATTGACTCCCGAGATTATCCGCTCCCGCCGGTGGGACGAGCTGGAAGACCTCTATCAGGCCCTTCCCTCCGAGGCTCTTCATGCCCGGGCCCATCTGGCGGTTGTAACGGTTCTGGCCGCTCGCCAGGGGTTTCTGGAACTGGGAGAAGATGGTGAGGATCGTCTCGATATTCCGCTCCAGTTGTCGCCTCTGGACTATTACGGTCTTCTGGCCAGGCGACTTTCCGGTCGCACCGGGGGTGTTTCTGCTTCCGGGAGCCGGGATCAGGAGCCCCTCTCGGGGGAGATGGCGCACGTAGCGGCAGTTCTTGCCTCGGGGCAGCCTGAACTGGCGAGCTCCTGGGCCATGAGGATCGCCCTGGACCCCCGCGAAGCGGTCCCGGCCATGGCTTTAGCCTATCGGTTTTCCCGCCTGGGTCACGCGTCGGCCGCCTTGGGCCTCGCCCGAAGGGCTGTGGCCCGGGGAAATCTGGATGTAAGCGAAGGCGATATAGCGATTCTCTATCCGAGGCCCTTTTCGGTGGAGATCGAGACGGCCGCAGCGCAGGAAGAGGTTCCCGTTGCTATTTTTTATGGCCTGGTCCGGGAAGAGAGCCATTTCAATCCCCTGGCCCGGTCGCACGTTGGGGCCCAGGGGCTTTCCCAGATCATGCCTGCTTCGGGAGAGGATATTGCCCGGCGCCTGGGGTGGACGCAACCGATCAATCTGGAGAGGGTTTCAACGAATCTCCGGATGGGATCGTATTATTTGAGCCTCCTTCGGACAATGGTTCCCGAAAACCTTATATTGCAGGTGGCCTCATATAACGCCGGCCCCGGTCGGGGCCGGGGATGGCAGGCTCTTTTCGGCGATCTCCCCCCGGAACTCCTTGTGGAAGCTGTTCCCTTTGTGGAGACTCGCTGGTACCTTCGTCGAATCGCTGTTTCCTCGGCCTGGTATCAGCATCTGCTGGATGGAACTGACCCGGCCGAAATGCCTCTGCTGCAGTAGGGCGATGAAGTCCTTCCTGGAGATCCCCTAAGCCCGCCGGGGTTTTTGCCGATACATGAAGGCGGAGGGCTATGCGTGAAAGGCAGATCCAATAGCATAAGAACAGCAACAGGTCTCTTTTTCGGAGTCTCGGCTGCGCTGATAGCGCTCTTGCTGGTGATAACGATAGTCGATCCCGCTGGCGCGATAGCGGGAATCTTTGCCCTTCCGGGGCGCTTTCTCTTTCGGTCCTTCCATCTCCTGGCCTGGTGGGTTCCCTTGTACATCCTGATTCTGGCGGGATTGTCGTTCTCCGAAAAAGAACTGACCTGGTGGGGCATTCTTCTGGTAAGTTTGCTGCATTTCCCGGTGCTTACGGCAGCGACCATGGTACGGCTTCTTTCCCATGATGGCGCCAGCGGAGGTGTGTTGATTGATTTCCTGGTGGCAGGGTTTTCGCTTCGCGGCGCGCTTCTTGTCACGAGTTTGCTTCTGATGATTCAGGGAGTTGCGTATATCCATATCTGGCGCCTGGCAGAAGCCAGGAAACAATCTCGCCGCGAGGAAACGGCCAGGGTGATACCGGTTCTTCCTCCCCCCAAGGCTCCCTGGCGCGAGAAGGATAGGGCTTCGGCCGAATCCTGGCAGGACCGTGATGATTCCCCGGATAGCGATGAGCCCCGGGAGGACCAGATTCTTCTGGCGGCACCTCCCGTTGTTGCCGGTGACGAGGAAGACTTTTCCAGGGCCCTGGGCGAACTCCGACGCTGGGTCTCGCCCGAAGAGGATGTTCCTCACGAGAATGGTCCGGCCGAGGAGGCTCTTCCGGCAGCAGAAGATGGTCCGGCCGAGGACGCTCTTCCGGCAGAGGAGCCTTCCGATGACACCTCGCCGCTTCCGCTGTTCCTCAGAAACCGCCGACGCTTCTTTTCCGCTGCCGTCTCGGAAAGCTCCGGCAGGAGCGACCGCCAGGCTGCCTTCCCCCAGCCGTCCCGGGAGTCCTTCCATGGCGAGGTGGCACTTCAGGATGTGGGGCACGCTGAAGAGGACTACAGCGAAGACTACGCCGACGCCGGGTACAGTGAAGATAACTACGACGAAGAGTACTACCCCGAAGAGCACTATCCTGAAGAGAACTACCCCGAGGGGGGCTACCCCGAAGATGATCGGTCCGACGCGATATACGAAGCATCCCGGGACGATGAAATCGGGGAGCCCTTCCAGGACGATGAAAAAGAGATACACCTGGAAAACTCTTTTCAGGTGTACCCCGATGACCCCGACGACCCCGATGATGACGAAGATATCTTCCCCGACGTTTCCGGGGCTGGGGATCTCCGGGTTTCTCCGGTGTCCTCCTCCATGCGGCGGCGCTACGCTCTCCCCGTGGAGGGAGTGCTTCAGCAGTACGGCGAAGGTCGCTACTGGGAGATTGACGACAACACCCGCGATGCCGCCGAGGTTCTGCGGGTAACCCTGGAGGAGTTTGGAATCCGCGCCGAGGTGACGGGTATTCGCAAGGGGCCGGTGATCACCATGTTCGAGATACTTCCTGCGCCGGGGGTGAAGCTCGCCAAGATTACCAACCTCTCGGACAACATCGCCTTGCGCCTCGCTGCGTCCAGTGTTCGCATTGTTGCGCCCATTCCGGGGAAGCACGCCGTGGGCATCGAGATTCCCAACCGTCAGCGGCACATCGTCTCCTTTGCCGAGTTGCTCCTGGACGATGAGTTTTTTGGTGATGCCATGACCATTCCCATCGCCCTGGGCAAAGACATTTCCGGCGAGGCCCAGATTGTGGACCTGGCAAAAACCCCTCATCTTCTCATCGCTGGCGCTACCGGAAGCGGGAAGTCGGTCTGTGTGAACTCCATCATCTGCTCGGTTTTGTATCGCCGGCCTCCCTCGGAGGTGAAGCTCATCCTGATCGATCCCAAGATCGTGGAGTTAAAGTTCTACAACGATATCCCCCACCTGCTCACGCCGGTGATTACGGACCCCAAACGAGCCTTCCAGGCGTTGCAATACCTGATCTACGAGATGGAGCGCCGCTATTCTCTCCTGGATAGCATGGGGGCCCGCGATATCGGGGGCTATAACAGCAAGATCAAGCGCAAGAACATCGCCACCGAGGAGTTGCCCTATATTGTGGTGATCATCGATGAGTTTGCCGATCTCATGTCTACCAGTGGCAAGGAACTTGAAAGTACCGTGGCTCGTCTGACGGCCATGTCCCGGGCCGTGGGAATCCACCTTGTCCTTGCCACCCAGCGGCCTTCCACGGACGTGATTACCGGGTTGATCAAGGCAAACATTCCCGCCCGGATCGCCTTCATGGTAGCCAGCAAGGTGGATTCCCGAATCATCCTGGACTCAATGGGGGCAGAGAAGCTCCTTGGTCGGGGAGATATGCTCTACACCTCGGCGGCTGATCCCTTTCCTGTGCGAATGCAGGGAGCTTTTCTCTCGGAGGATGAGGTTGAGCGGGTCGTGGCCGAGGTAAAGGAGTTTGGCGAGCCCGATTACATCGACGACGAGATTTTTATCGACGAAGATGACGACGAGCTGGAAGCCGATGTCCTGGAGGATCCGCTCATGGAGCGGGCGATCGAGGTGGTCACGACTTCAAGGAAGGCTTCGGCGAGCTATCTCCAGCGGCGGCTCAAGGTCGGATACAACCGGGCAGCCCGAATGGTGGAAGAGATGGAGCGTATGGGCCTCGTGGGGCCCCAGAACGGAAGCAAACCCCGGGAGGTTATGTCCTCCTCGGGGTAATTCTTCCGGAGGATCCTTCTTCTTCTCGTTGCTTCAGGCCTCGGGAGTGTCCTGCGGCTCGTCGGCGGCTTCAGGACGGGGCTCCGCCTCGGGCAAGGTGTTGGAGTCGCGATACAGGAAGGTCTGCGTATCCAGGCGTTTGCCCGTCTTTGCGCACCGAACGGCAAAGGGCATGGTGTGGGTGCGGAAGGTTCCCAGGAGCAGCAGGGCCGTCAGGAGAAGGGCGATAAACCAGGTGTCGTTTCCTCCGTACCGAATGATTGTAACCCCGCCAAAATAGAGGACCATGGCCGTAAGGGCATAGAAGAACGTGGCAAGCCGTTTTTTGTGAGCTTTCATGCCGTGACGCCGCTGGGAAAGGTTCACCAGAAGGAGCCCGATAAAGATCCAGTAAAAATAGTCGCTGGCGACTTGGGAGATTGTCTGGGATTCGAAGAGGTTCATAGTTGGTGACAGATACTAGAAGAATACCCTCTCATCGGTCAAGGAAGGGTCTTTCAGGGGCTCTGCTTATTGACACTGACGCTCCTGCCCGTAGAATTGTTCCTCATGAGTGAGACCAAGATTCTTTTGTCGGAACGGGAGATTCCCCGCTACTGGTATAACATTGTGGCAGACATGCCCAATAAACCGCTTCCTCCCCTGCACCCCGCCACGGGAGAGCCCCTGACAGCGGACGCTCTGGCGCCGCTTTTCCCTTCGGGCCTGATCGAACAGGAGATGAGCCAGGAACGGTGGATCGAGATCCCCCCGGAGGTGCGTGACATCTATGCTCTCTGGCGGCCCACACCGCTCTTTCGGGCTCACCGTCTGGAAAAACTGCTCGATACCCCCGCACGAATCTACTACAAGTACGAAGGAGTGAGTCCCGCCGGGTCTCACAAACCGAACACGGCTGTCCCCCAAGCCTGGTACAATCTTCAGGATGGCGTAAAGCGGATCACTACCGAGACCGGAGCCGGCCAGTGGGGCAGTGCTCTCTCCTTTGCCTGCGAGCTCTTTGGCATCCAGTGCGAGGTCTACATGGTCCGTACCAGCTATAACCAGAAACCTTACCGGAAGCTCATGATGAACACCTGGAACGCCCAGGTCTATCCTTCTCCGTCGGAACGAACCGAGGCGGGGCGCAAGATTCTCGCCGAGAATCCCGATTCTCCTGGCAGTCTGGGTATCGCCATCTCCGAGGCCGTCGAGATGGCCGCCAAACACGAGGATGTACGCTATTCCCTGGGCAGCGTTCTGAACCATGTGCTGCTTCACCAGACGGTTATTGGTCAGGAAGCGCTGGTGCAGATGGAAATGGCCGGTCACTTTCCTGATATCGTGATCGGTCCCTTTGGCGGAGGTTCCAATTTTGCGGGTCTCGCCTTTCCCTTCCTGAAGCACCATCTGGAAGGAAAGCAAACCCTCCGGGCTATCGCTGCCGAGCCTGCGGCATGTCCCAAACTCTCCCGGGGGGTCTTTCGCTACGATTTCGGCGATACCGTGGGGATGACACCGCTTCTTCCCATGTATACCCTGGGTCACGATTTTATCCCTCCCGCGATTCATGCCGGCGGGCTCCGGTACCACGGGGCAGGTGTGGTGGTCAGTCAGCTTCTAAAAGACAAACTCATTGAAGCGCAAGCCGTTGATCAGGTAGAAAGCTTTGAGGCCGGTGTTTCCTTTGCCAGGACTGAAGGAATTATTCCCGCTCCCGAGGCAAACCACGGGATCGCCGTGGCGGTCCGGGAGGCTCTGAGGGCCCGTGAGGAAGGAACTGCCAAAACGATCCTGATGAACCTCTCGGGTCACGGCAACTTCGACATGGCGTCCTACGAGGCGTACTTCCAGGGTGGTCTGGAGCGGTTCGAACTCTCCCAGGAGGAGATCAACCAGGCCGTGGCACGGATTAACACTCCCGAAATCCCTCAGTGAGGGATTTCTCCAGCGGGGGGTGCCCCCAGTGCCCCCAGTGCCCCCAGTGAGGGGTGCCCCAGTGGGGATACACGGACCTGTCGGGGGTAGTCAGGGCGTCGCCGTTCAGGCTGCTTCGGCAGTGCGGTTGTACCACCGGACCTTCCAGGCACCGTCCCAGACAAGCAGGTTCGTGGAGGCGTTTTTCAGAACCGTCTTCCCCGAACCGATTTCTCCGGCGCTGATAACTCCCAGAAGTGCATTGATAAGCCCTCCGTGGGCAACGGCAAGAATCCGTTGCCCCGGATTTTTCTCCCGTATCGAATCCAGGGCAGCCAGCCCGCGCTGTCGCACCTGATCCCACTCTTCAGCGCCCGGAATAGGCCCCTCGCCAAAGCGGCGGTACCGTTCTGCAATATCCATTCCCTCGGCGATGCCGTACTCCCGTTCCCGCAGGTTATGGTCCGTTGTAACTGGCCCAAGCGAGAGGACCTCCCCGATGATCTCTGCGGTTTCGATGGCGCGGATCATGGTGCTGGCGTAGAGGGCGTCCCATTGCTCCTGTTGGAGCATCCCGGCGGCTGCTCGTGCCTGGTTTCGGCCGGTTTCATTCAAGGGGATATCGGTACTGCCCTGGATCAGGGCACGGGCGTTCCAGTCGGTTTCTCCGTGACGGACGAGACATATTTCTGTAATCATGGATCAACCCTACCCAATAAAGCCCGATCGGGCAAGGGAGGGAGATGGCTTCCAGGAACCCCGACGGTGGAGTTGCGATAGAGCAGGAGCCGGAACCTCCCCGGGAAGAACCCCCCGGGGAGCGTCTGGAGCGAGCGCTAGAGGATCATCGCTCCGATAATTCCTGCCAGCATCAGGGGAATGTTGTAATGCAGGAAGGTAGGAACACAGGTGTCCCAGATGTGGTCGTGCTGGCCGTCCACGTTCAGTCCCGCCGTGGGCCCCAGGGTGCTGTCCGAGGCGGGAGAGCCTGCGTCTCCCAGGGCACCGGCGACACCGATGAGAAGGATTGTAGCGGGTGTGCTGAAGCCCAGAGAGAGTGCCATGGGAACATAGATGGCAGCGATAATGGGAATGGTGCCAAAGGATGTGCCCAGCCCCATGGTGATGAAGAGTCCGATCAGGATCATCACGGTGGCACCCATGAAACGGCTTCCGCCCAGAAGCACCCGGGCACTCTCCACCAGGGGCTCCACGGCCCCGGTCTCGCGGATAACCGCGCCGTATCCCGCTGCAACGAGCATCACGAAGGCGATGAAGCCCATCATGCCGATACCGCTGTGGATCATCTCGTCGATATCCTGCCACTGGATAGCCCCACCCAGAAGCATGATCGCCAGTCCCACGAGAGCTCCGATATGGAGTGATCCCAGGGGGCTCACCTGAACGGCCAGGGCCGAGAGGGCTCCTGCCAGAGCAACCCAGTGACGCCGGGTCAGGGCGGTCAGGGGCGCGGAATCAGCATCGGCCGGGGAGGGCCGGGCTTCATCCTCGGCTGTCAGCTGGTAGTCCCGGGGGGCGCGGTAGGTCACAAAGATCGCAACAAGAAGACCTGCAGCCATGGCTGCTCCGGCAATCCAGAGGACGTGCCAGATCTGGCCTTGCTCCACGGCCAAACCGTTTTCTGCCATCTGGTCGCTGATGATGCCGTGAAAGATCCATCCGTATCCCACGGGAAGGGCCACGTAGGGAGCCTTCAACCCGAAGGTGAGGGCTGCGGCTACGGCCCGCCGGTCGATGGAGAGCTTGTTCATCACCGCCAGAAGGGGCGGAACCAGGATGGGAATAAAGGCGATGTGTACAGGGATTGCGTTCTGGGACAGCGAGGCCACACCGGCGATGATCAGGAGCATCACGACTGCCTTGCCCCGAACGAGCTGAACAATCTTCCGCGTGAGCACGATGGCGATGCCGGTCTTGTGAAGACTGGCGGCGAGGGCGCCCAGAAGGATGTAGCTTAAGGCGGTGCTTGAGTTCCCGCCCATGCCGCCGATGAGAGCCCCCATTGTATCTGTAAGGGACATTCCCGCCAGGACTCCCCCCGCCAGGGCGGCAACAATCAGAGAGAGCAGAACATTGAGCTTCAGTAGACAGAGCGCAACCATAACCAGGACGGACAGAAAGACCGGATTTGTCAGCATGTGTACCCCATTCGTGTGTTGTTTCTTCGCGTGTGGTTAGCGTATGGGGCGAAGTGTACCATGGAATTCACAGAGCGGTACAGAGCCAGCGGTGTGTCTCCGGCGGGAACGGCTATTCCCGGGAAGAAAACTGTCCGGCCTGCTCCCGAATCTTGCCAAGCTGCTCCGCCAGATCCCGGATACCCTCGTCCAGATCGACCATGCTGTTGCTGATTTCTTCCGATCCCAGGGATATTTCTTCCACAGCCCCCTTCACGGACGTGCCGATTTCCGCATTTTTCTGATCCAGCTGGGAAATCTGGCCGCTTTCGTCCTGGATAAGACTCGACTGATCCTTGATCGTTTCGATTGCATCGCGGATGGAGAGAAAAGCCCCGGTTATTTCGGAGATGCCTCCCGAGAGTTCATCGATGGTGTGGACGATTTCCTCAAAGGAGCCCGATACATCCCGGGATGATTCCTGGACCTGGTCAAAAACACCTCGGGCTTTCCCTACCACCTCCGAGAGGGCGTTCACCGAGGATACGCTTTCCCGGAGGGATCGGCTGATGGTCTTGGAGTTTTGCGAGGCCGTTTCGGCCAGCTTCCTGATTTCTTCGGCGACCACGGAGAAGCCCTTGCCGTATTCTCCGGCGTGAGCCGCTTCAATAGCGGCGTTCATACTCAGGAGGTTTGTCTGGGACGCGATGGTGTTGATCATGCTCGAGGCGGCCATCATGTCGGTGGTCATCGTAATAAGTGATGTCACCTGGGTATCTATTCCCGCAAAATCCTGGTGGCTCTGTTCGACCAGGGTCGATAATTCTTTCATTCCCTCCAGCTTTTTTTCTGCCGTGTCCCGAATGGATGTGGTCTGGGCGTTGATCTCTTCTGTGGCGGTGGAGGTTTCCTCTATTGCGGCCACCTGACTGTCTACCTGATCTCTCATCCGGTTGGCGGCCTCCTTCATGGTCTGGACCGCCGCGACGCTTGCTTCGATGTTCTGGTGAAGATGGGAGATCCCCTGACCCACGGAGGAGATATTTGCCCGTATTTGCTGAACCGCCGCTGTGGTCTGGGTGGAGTTGGTGGCAACACGGCTCATGTCGTGGTCGGTTTTGCCCATGGCTGCGCTGATTCCCTCGATGGTCTGCTGCAGCTTCGTCACAAACCGGTTGAAGGCTTTTGCAAGATCGCCAACCTCGTCGCGACTCCGCAGACGGATGCGCGAGCTCAGATCAGCCTCCTTCCCGGCGATGCGGGTGAGCTGGCTGGCTACCTCCGTGATGGGAGCCACCACCACCCGGTTGCTCACGGTCATTACCATGATGGTGATGAGGGCCAGCGTGACCAGCAGCAAGAGGGCGCTCATGAACCGGATTGTGCGAATGTCCCCGTAGGCCTCCTCCAGGGGAACGGCGATCCCGAAGCGGTAGGGGACCAGTTCAAGATCCCGGGAGAAGACAGCCAGGTAGCGCGACTGGGCCTGAAGAAGTTCCGGGACATCTGCGAAAGGGGCCTGCACAACCTGGGGGTCGGGGTGGTAGAGGACGTTCTCGTTCTGCAGATCCAGAAGAAAGGGAAAGGAGTTTTCCGTGGTGCGGATATCGGCCAGCAATTCCGGGAGAAAATCCAGGGTCCAGTCGATGGAGACAGCCCCCAGGAAGGTTTGGTCTTCCCCGTAGATTGGAGCGGCAATGGTAATGAAGGTCTGGCCCGAGGTCTCATCGTAGTAGGGGTCGGTCATGCTGAGGAGCCCCTCGGGATTTTCGCCTGGTGTCGCCTGGAGGTACCAGTTGTGACTGTGATAGTCGTAGTCCGGGGTGGAGTATTCCCAGGTAATTTCTACGGCGTCGCCATCACGGTAGCTGTAGGGGCCGAACCAGGTCTCTCCGGGAATCACCTCCGGTTCAAACCAGATTCCGTATCCGAAGACACGCTCCGAGGAACGAACGGCTCCGGCAAGATACGATCCAATGTGCTCGGTGAGTGCCTCGGTTGCTTCGGCCTGAGCAGTAGCGGCAAGAACGGGAGCTGCTGCGGCGATGGATTGCCCCACGGCCTGGATCAGGCCTACGGCGTGGTCCATCTGTTGCGCGTAGGCGCTGGTCTGTTCCTGGTAGTATTCCCGGCGCTGGTTCAGGACGCGCCGGCCCAGAAGAACGTCACCGGTGTAGAAGCTTACCGCCATAAACACCAGAAGCGCCGCCAGGAGGGGGAGCATCAGTTTTTTGCCGAGTCGATTTGTCCGTATCCGCATGGTCTGCCTTCCTTTACCCGTATCCGGCAGGACACAGTATCAGGATGAAGTATAGGGGACGAGCGGCTTTTTTGCCAGGAGGGCCCCTCGGGGCCCCCTGGTTCCTGACGCCACTTCTCGGAAAGGGCGGCCCCTGGCGGCCCCTAGATGTTGAAGCGAATGTTCAGGATATCCCCGTCCTCTACGGGGTACTCCTTGCCCTCCAGGCGGAAGAGGCCCTTCTGCTTTACGGCTTGCTCGGAGCCGCTTTCCAGGAGGTCGGTGTAGTTGAAGCATTCTGCCCGGATGAAGCCCTTGGCAAGATCGGAGTGGATCGTTCCTGCCGCTTCCTGGGCGTTTTGGCCGTGGCGGATCGTCCAGGCCCGGACCTCGTCTTCCCCTACGGTGAAAAAGCTGATGTAGCCAAGCATGCGGTAGGCAAAGGCGGTGAGGCGGTTTCGGGCAGACTCGGATATCCCGATATCTTCCATGAAGGCCCGGGCATCGTCGGCGTCCATGCGGGAGAGCTCCATCTCGAAGTTTCCGGCAAACTCAATCACGGGATAGCGCTCCTGAAGTTTCTCAACCAGGGGCTGGTGCTGTCCGTACCGGTCCTCATCGGAGTTCAGCACCAGAAGCACCTGCTTGGCTGTGAGGAAGCGGAACCCGCTGATGATCTGGAGTTCGTCGGGGGTGAACTCCATGGTTCGCACCGCGCCGCCCTGATCAAGCTGTGCCACCAGGCGGTGCATGACCTTTTCCTCGGCCTGGGAGCGGGGTGTCTTGCGCCCTCGCTTGTGGTCCGCCTCGATCCGCTCCAGCCGCCGTTCGGCGATCACCTGGTCCGAGAGGATCAGTTCCGCCTCGATTGTTTCGAGATCCCCCAGAGGGTTGGCGGCTCCCCAGGTCTCGTCCAGGGTAGCGTTGGCAAAATTACGGAGCACCAAAAGCAGGGCGTCGGCGTTTTTTACCATGGTCATGCCCTCGCCGGAAAAGATTCCCGCCGTGTCCGTTCCCTGAGCCCCGCTGACAAAATCGATAAACTCTGTGGTGGCGAAGATGGTCTTTTTGGGTTGATAGAGTGCCGAGAGTTTTTCCACCCGGGGGTCGCCCACATCCACCACAGCCACGTTGGGTTCCACTTTGCTGGAGGCGTACTCGGCCACCTCAGCTTCCTGTCCTGTAAGGGCGTTAAAGATTGTGGTCTTTCCTGCCTTGGGAAGACCGACGATTCCTATATTCATGTTCCTGGAGTATGCCGGAAAGAGACGTTCCCGGCAACGCCCGGCTCCGGAGACGTTCCGGGAGCGGGGCATTTCCGTTCCTCCAGGGGATACGAAGGCCAGGGGGTTCAAGGGGGCGCTGGAAAAATGAGCCTCCAGGTACTATCGTTGATACCGTGCTGTATCAGAACATACTGGCCGTTGTGAACCCTGTTGCGGGAAGCTCTGGTGACGTGGAAAAAATGAAAGATCTTCTGGCAAAAGGGCTGGAAGGTCCCGGCCGAAGCGTGGCCATTCACGAAACCTCGGTATCGGACGATGTGGCTGGTCTCGTGCGGGCTGCCTGCGACGACGGGGTCTCTCTGGTGGTTGCCTGTGGAGGAGACGGTACCGTGGGGAGTGTTGTCAACGGTCTGGTCGGAACCGGTGCGGTCCTGGGGATACTGCCTGCCGGAACGGGAAACGGCCTGGCCCGGGCCTTTGGAATCCCCCTTCGTCCCGAGGCTGCTGTGGCGCTTCTGGCGGCAGCTGCCGGGGCCGCTCCCACAGCTGCAACGCGAGCTGTCGATACCTTTTCGGTAGAAGGGCGACACTTCGTGCTCAATCTGAGCGTTGGTATCAGTGCGCGGTCGATGGACGAGACCCCGCCCCGGGACAAGAAGCGCTTCGGCCTCCTGGCCTATCTCTGGCGGATCGTCGGGCATCTTCCGGGAGGCCGTTCCACCCGCTATCACCTGATCCTGGACGACTATTCCCGCCGGGTGGAGGCCACGGAGCTGATCGTCTCCAGCGGCACCCTTCTGGATCATCTTCCCAATGTTTTGGGCCCCGCCGAGACCTTCTGCGATGGCCTGCTGGATGTCTATGTGGTGAACGGGCGATCCCTGATGGACTACGGCGAGATCTGCCTGAGGATTCTCTTTCGCCAAAAGGCAAAAGAGGGACGGTTTACCCACTATCGGGTGGGGAACCGGCTCTTTCTGGAGGCTGAACGGAAACCCGAGCCCGTTCAGGGAGACGGCGAGGTCTTCACCAGGACGCCTCTGGAGGTGCAGGTCCATCGGGGAGCGCTGTCACTGGTGGTTCCCTGCCGAAACCAGGAGAGCCGGGAAAATCCTTCTTGATACAGGGAATCGTTCTGCCGTATCCTCCTTCCCATGGTTTCGATTCTGGCGGCGGTCTCGCTCTTCTTGCTCTGGTTCCTTTTTGTGGGAGCCGTTACCGTGGCCGACGGTATCGCGGGGGGGGTAATCGTCCTGACAAGTCTGTTTCTCTTCCGTCGCAGTCGGAGTGCCCTCTGGTTTCCCGATTCCCGTCAGGGGCCTGATCGAGGTCCTTCCAGCGGGAGCCCCCGCGGCGCTGGAGCTCTCCTGAAGGGGCTCCTGGCGGGAGCCCTCTTTCTGCCTGTCTTCGCCGGAAAGATTTTTCTCTCGGGTCTCCAGATTACCTTCATGGCTCTTCAGCCCTCGATCACCTTCTGGCCGGGGATCGTTCGCGTTCGTACCGGCCTCTCGGGAATGACCGGCGTGACGGCCCTGGCCAATACGATCACCCTCACGCCGGGAACGCTCTCCCTTGATTACGTGGCCGACGGGGATGCTCTCTTTATCCACTGGATCGACGTATCGGAGTACGACGCGGCCACCCTGGATCAACAGGTGACCGGAGGGCTCCGCCCCTGGGTGAAGAGGATTCTGGAATGATTCCTCTTGTGCTGGTTCTCCTGTGCCTCTGCAGTCTTGCCTGTCTGGGCCGGGTTCTCCGGGGGCCTACGTTACTCGACAGAATCGCTGCGGGTGATGCCATAGGGGTGATGCTCGTGGTGGTTCTGGTGTTGCTGGCTCTTCTCATGGAGCGGGCGGTTTTTCTGGATATCGCCCTGGTTTACGGGCTGCTGCTCTTCGCTGATCTGCTGGTCATTTCCCGTTCTCTCGAGGAGAAAGATCCGGCTCTGCCCGGGGAGCCCCCCCCGGGGGAGGGATGCAACCGGTGATTCTGACTCAGTTTCTGCGTATCCTGAGTGTCCTCGCTCTGGGAGCGGGGTCGTTCTTTGTATTCGCCATGACCCTGGGGATGTGGCGCTTCCCCGACGCCTTTACCCGCCTCCACGCAGGAACCAAGGGGCTCACCATCGGGGCGGGGCTTATCGTCCTGGGGGCTGCCCTGGCAGCACCCTCGCTACTCTTTGGTCTGCGAATCGCTGTGATCTTTCTCTTTCTCATGATCACCAACCCCATAGCAACTCAGGCGATCGCCCGGGCCAATTATCGTATTGATCGTTCCAGGCGGCATCTCGTCCTGGACGAGTATCAGGAACTGCGCGATTCCCTGGAGCACAACCATGACCAGCCTGCTCCTTGAAACGGCTTACTACCTGATTCTGGCGGGTGTTGTTGTGAGTGCAACCGCTGCGGTGCTCCTGAAGGGGCCTTTGGCATCGATTATTCTTCTTTCGGTGTTCAGTGTTTTTTCCACGATTCTCTTTGCCCTGTTGCAGGCCGTAGACGTGGCCATGGCCGAGGCAGTAATCGGCGCGGGGCTCATGACGGCTCTTTTTGTGACGGCCCTGAACCGCACCGGGGGCATCCGGTGATGAACGTCGGGGATCGGTTCCGTACTGTTGTTGCAGCGCTCCTTTCGGTGATCGCTGCGGCGGCCGCCCTGGTGACGCTTCTGCTGGAAGAAAGCGCATCGCCTTTTCCGGGGTTTCTTCAGGATGGGGCGCACGCCACGGGAAGTGTCAACATCCCCACGGCGATCCTCATGGACTATCGCGCCTTTGACACTCTGGGTGAGGCTTCGGTGATTTTTGGTTCCGCTGTAGTAATCGCCGCCATTCTGGGGACACCCCGCTTTGCCAGAGAGGACCAGCCCCTGGGGCTTCTCTCGCGGAGGGCTCTGGTGTATCTGTTGCCGCTCTTCCTGATCTTTCCCTCCTATGTGATCACCAACGGTCATCGATCTCCCGGAGGAGGGTTTCAGGGCGGTGTCAGCATCGCTGTCCTGGTGATCCTGCTCCATGTTGCTTTTGGCAACCGCTTCGCCCTCCAGCGGGTTTCTCTGAGGTTCCTGGGGTTTGTGGAATACCTGGGGGCCCTGGCTTTTCTGGCTACGGGAATTCTGGGGATTCTCCTGGGGTCCTCCTTTCTTGCCAATGTCGTTGCGGGAGTTCCCCGGGGAACTCCGGGAGCGCTGCTCAGTGGGGGAATCATCCCGGTTCTCAATATCATTGTGGGTTGCAAGGTGGCTGCCGGATTAAGCTCGATTTATTGCCATCTGGCAGGGGGTGGAGACTAGTGGTCCCGAATGTACAGCTCGTGACCTGTATCGCCGCAGGAATAATTTTTGCCGTGGGGCTCTTCGGCCTTCTCACCCACCGGGACATGATCAACATCTGCATTTCCATGAGCGTCATGGAATCATCGCTGGTTATCGTTCTTGCTGCCCTGGCCTGGGTTCCCGGGGGGGCTGCCCCCATCATGGACGGCCCCTTTGTTGATCTTCCGGCCGAGGCTTTTGTGGATCCCTTGCCCCATGCCCTGGCGCTGACAGCGATCGTAATTGGAGCCGGCCTGCTGGCTGTCGCCCTGGCTCTCTCGGTTGTGCTCTATCAGCGGTTTGGCACCACCGATCTCTCCCGGATCTTTCGGGAGCTTCACCGGCAGGAGGGGTAGCCGATGGAACACCTGCCCCTGCTGATCGTGATAATACCCCTGGGAACGGCCTTTATGATCGCCCTGGGTGATCTGGCATATCCCCGGAGCAAAGTGTGGATTCTCGTAACCGGTCTTGGCCTGCAGACAGCTGCGGTCTGCCTGCTGGGCCGGGCCGTCGCCCGACAGGGCCTGGTGATTTACGTTCCGGGGGGGTGGCTTCCCCCCTGGGGCATTCTCCTGGCGGCCGATGCGGGAACGGTCTTGCTCGCGGGGATCGTCCTTGCGGGGTTTATCGCGGTGACGATCTTCTCCCTGGGTTCCCGGGAGCTGGGTGCCCTGACAGGAAAGTTCTTCCCCCTGCTTTGCCTCTACACGAGCGCTCTCAACGGCATTGTTGTAGCGGCCGATCTTTTTAACCTCTTCGTCTTCCTGGAGCTGGCCACGGTTTCCACGATCGGGCTGATCGGGATGAAGGGGCGCGGCAGGAACGCCGCTGCAGCCCTGACGTATCTGATTCTGGCCTCTTTCAGCGGCGTTCTCTTTCTCCTGGCCGTTATTGTGATCTATCGGACCACGGGAACTCTCTCGATTCCCCTGGCTGCCCGGGTTATTCCGTCCCTGGCTGGACGAACCCGGGCCGTTTTGGCGGTGTCTCTTGTGGTTTCCCTGGGGATCAAGATCGGGTTGGTGCCGCTGCACCTGTGGCAGGCTCCGGCCTATCGCGCCGCGGGAAGCACCGCAGCGGGGTTTCTTTCGGCCGTTGGCATGAAGGTCTACCTGGGTGCCCTGATCCGGCTCCTCTGGGGGCTTCTGCAAGCTCCTCTCCTGGTGCCGGCGCTCTTTCCCGTCCTCCTCTGGGCGGGGATGATCAACATCGTTCTGGGGCACCTGCTGGCCCTCTTCGAGGGGGATTTGAAGCGCCTTATCGCTTTTTCCAGCGTGGCCCACGCGGGGTATATCTGTCTTGGCCTGGGGGCCGCCGGGATGGCCGGAGTCTCTCTCGGGGATGCTGCTCTTGCAACGACGAGTGCCGCCGGGGCTGCCCTGGCGGCGGCGCTGTATCACGCGGTGAACCATAGCGCCATGAAGAGCGCTCTCTTCTGGTCCTGCCGCAGCTTTATCGTCACCGCCGGCACGTCGCGGATCGCCAGTCTTTCCGGCCGGGCAGCTGCGTCCCCCCTTGCTTTCGCAGCATTTCTGGGGGCAGCGGCGGCCCTGATCGGGTTGCCCCCCACGGGTGGCTTCGCCTCGAAATGGCAGATCGCGATAGTTCAGCCTGGTGTGCTGCCGCTTCTGGTGATCGCTCTGGGGACGGTCATCTCCCTGGTCTACTACGCCCGAACGGCCTTGATCCTGGCAGGCCCCGGGACGCTCGCGGGGCCTCTGGAAGATACAACCCTTCCGGAACAGGGGAGGGCCGATTCTTCAGGTCAGGGTATCGGTGCTCCTGAAACCGGAGCTCCCGGAACCCGTGCTCCCGGGACAACCGTAGCGGCGGTCCTGGTGCTGCTTCTCGCAGGAGGTGCCCTGTCCACGGGAATCCTGGAGCGATGGATGATCCCCTTCCTGGAAGAGGCGAGTCAGGCTTTCCTTTCCACCGCTCCAGAGCTTGAGGCCGCCCTGGAAGCAGCCCTGGATGCAACCCGGAGCACAGCAGAAAGGAGTCTCCCGTGAAGCCGATCTTCTCCTGGACCTGGGTGTTGCCGGACGGCATGGACGCAGCAGTGCTCCTGCTCTTCTGTTTTGCCGGTGCCGTCAGCATGCTGCTTCTGCTTGTCCAGAGACATCACCGGGCGATCTTGCCGGGGCTGATCCACGTGGCAGGGGGCATCCTGGCCGCGCTGAGCGCAGATCTGATAACGCTTCTGGTGGCCTGGGAGATTCTTACCTTCTCGGCCTTCTTTCTCCTGTTACAGAGCCGAACAGGCGAGGCCCGCCGGGCTGCGTCGCTGTATCTTGTTGTTCAGATCATCGCGGCGGCCCTCTACTTTGTGGCGGCCCTTCTTCACTTCAACGAAACAGGAACGCTCCGTACCGGGGGGCTTGCTGCCGAGGGTCTTGTCCCGGCGGCGCAGCCCTTCATGGCCCTGGCTGTGCTGATAAAAACGGCGGGGATTCCCTTCCATTTCTGGCTTGTCCGGGCCTATCCGGTGGCAGCCCTGCCGATAACGCCGCTGCTCTCGGCCTTCACCACCAAGGTGGGTGTGGTTACGGCAGCCCGGCTGGTCCGGTTTTCTCCGGGAGGAGTACCGCTTTTTGCCTGGGCCGGAGCGCTCACTGCGCTGGTTGCGGTGGTGCTGGCGCTTCGGCAGCATCAGGTTCGTCGACTCCTGAGCTACCACCTGATTAGCCAGGTGGGATACATGACCGCTGCCGTGGGAATGGCCGGGATGACCGTTGACACGGCTATGGTCGGCACCGCCACCCGGGCAGGGCTTTTTCACCTGGTGACCCACACCCTCTACAAGGCCCTCCTTTTCATGGTGGCTGCCGAAGCTGCCCGATCCTTCGTCGCTCCCGGAGGTGGCCCCCAGGAAGAACTGCCTCTCATGGGCGGTCTGGCCCGAAAGCGGCCGATCCTCTGCGTGCTGGGTGTAATTGGTGCTGCAGCGATCTCGGGAGTCCCCTTTACCAGCGGCTACGCCAGCAAGGAACTCCTGAAACACGCCGTGGGCGGAGGCGCACCGGGGCTTCTGCTGCAACTGGCCTCGGTCGGAACAGGCCTCTCCTTTTTGAAGTTTCTCTGGATGATCTTCTGGGCTCCTGCGAAAAGTCCAATTACGCTCCCCTCAAGGACAAGGAGGGCGATTTGCCTGGTGCCCGCCTTCCTTGTTGCTGTTGCAACGGTCCTGATCGGTCTTCGTCCCACGCTGGTGCCCGGGATCGACAGCTGGAGCGGCTTCTCCGGCCCGTCTCTGGGCGCGGCCCTTCTTCCCCTGGGGGGATCGCTCCTGCTGTGGGTGCGTTTCAGAGCCAGGCTTGTCGCCCAGGGGAGGCCGGTTTCATTGCCTGCCGGTGCAGGACCGGATCCGGCCCGCGTCATGTTCCGGCTGGCCACGGAGCAGATTTCCCGGCAGGGCTCCCGGCTGGCGGGTGCCTTGAAAGCGTGGCACCGCTGGGGCCCTCAGTCTCAGTTGCTTCTGGCCCTGGCCACGGTGGTTCTGCTGGGGTTTCTTGTGGCAACCCTCTGATTACAGCCCGCACCGCAGACTCATCGATGAACCTTCCGGGAAGTCCGGGCAGATTTCCTCAGGCGCCTCGCAGGACCGTCAGAAGCTCCCGGGAATCCTTCGTCTTGAGCAGATCCCGACGAACCTTGCGGTGTTTTAGCAAGCGGCCGATCTCGCTCAGAAACCGGATGTGAGGACCTGTCATGTCATGAGGGGAAAGGGTCATGATAAAAATCTGCGAGGGGGAACCATCAACACTCTGGCAATCGATGGGCTTCTCTGTTACCACCACCGCGGCCACCAGCTCCTGCACCGCAGCCGTCTTGGCATGGGGGATCGCGATGCCATGCTGCATCCCCGCAGCAAGATGCTGCTGATTCTCCCGAAGATCCCGCCGGGCCTGATCCAGATCAAGAATCTTTCCGGTAGCATCAAGAAGGCGCAAGAGCTCCTCCACCACTTCTTCCAGAGAATCGGCCCCGTACCTGGTTTTCACCAGGGACTCGTTCAGCACGTCAAAAAGCACACCCCGAGTATACCCCGAAAATGCTCCGGGAGGGTAGCCGCTGAAACGGCCCGGCTCCCTCGCCCCGGCGGCTTTGTCACCGCCACCGGGCCGGAGGGCCTTTGTTACACCCGGGCCTTCAGGACCTGGTTGATCGCCATTTCGATCGCCTCGTAGAGTTCGCGTTCGTCGGCAAGATCGGTTTTAACGTTGAAAAACATCATTTTCCCTGAGAGAAGTTTCTCTTTTGCATCAAAGGTGAAGTTTACTCCGATCTCGTTAGAAACGGGTTCTCCCTTTCTTTTTGCCATCTGGGGACCTTCTTTCACGGAAACAACAGAACTTTTTGATACTTTCTTCAGTTCAAAGGCCATTTTTTCTCTCCTGCAATTATAGAATTGCCTTATTATACTGGTTCATAATCGATTTGTACAAGAAGAAACGAAAAGCAGATATTTTGCATTCCCCGATTCGAACAGGGGCAGGGTCAAAACCTCTCTGTGGCCCACTTGTTTCAAGAAGGAAAGGCAGGTATACATTAGGTATGAATCACATCCTTTCGCATCAACCCATTAAAACCGATTCTTCCAACAGGTTCGCTTCAAATACCATGACTGAGCGATTTCCACGAATTATACATTCCATACTTCAAGCAAACCCCACCTATCCCGGCCGTGTTCAGAAGCGCCTGGAGGAACTCTCGCGGAAGATGGTGGAAAACGGTGAGATCCCGCCGCTGGTCGATTCAGCCTTCGATCAGGATCAGTGGAATTGTCTCTACCGGTCCTGCCAGGGGCAAGGCTGGCAGGAAACGGAATGGTTCTTTGCCGAAACCTACGCCTACCGCCTTCTTCTGGAGGCCTGTGAGTATTTTTCTACCCTGAAAGACCCCTTTGGACCTCTGAAAGAGAGAGAACTCGAACAGGGAACCGCCTTTTGGCCCCTCCTGGCGGAGGCAGAAACCCGAAAGAACGGGGGAGCTCCCGGAACTCCCCGGTCCCTGAAGGAGGAGCTCCTCCAGGCCCTGCTCCTCTCTCTCTGGGGGAACCGGGCCGATCTGAGTTTCAGCGGTGGCACAGCCCTGGACACGACAGGGGAGATCCCGGAGACCCTCGTTGCCCAGGATGACCAGCCTGCCCTGGATCATCTTCTTGGCCTGCAGGGCGCCTCGGAAGAGGCTGAATCGTCGGGGCGGGAGATTCACCTGGTCCTGGATAATACTGGGTCAGAGTTGGCGGCTGATGTGGCCCTCTCTTTGACTCTGAGGAGGCTCCTGAAAGTCCCTCTGGTGCTCCACCTGAAGCTGTACCCCACCTACGTGAGCGATACCACCGTGGCAGATCTGCACCGGTTCCTCGATGTTGCAGCTACCCATCCCCGTGAGGAGGTTCGGTCCCGTGCCTCGGCTTTTGGAGCCGCTCTGAAAGAGGGGGCAATACGACTTGCCCCGGATGATTTCTGGTGCCAGCCCCTTTTTCTTGCCGATGCTCCGCCACGCATCACGAGAGCGCTGGACCGGGCTGGTATGGTCATCTTCAAGGGAGATCTGAACTATCGACGGGCCATGCATGATACAATATGGCCACCCGGGACCCCTCTGGCCGAGGCGATCCGTTGCAGACACGAGGCTCCCTGGCTCTTTCTCCGGACCATAAAAAGCGATTGCCTTGCGGGTGTATCCCGGGAGCGGTGTCAGGCACTCCAGGCGGAAGACCCTTCGTGGAGAACAAGCGGAACCCGGGGGCTTCTGCAACTGGCCTCAGATTAGGAAGAGCCACCGGAAAGGAAGTCTATGGACCTGGAAGAAATGAAGGAACTGGAAGAACTGAAGGAACACCTCTCGGCCTCACAGAAGATCGTTTTTTTCGGCGGTGCCGGCGTCTCCACCGAGAGCGGTATCCCCGACTTCCGTTCCAGCCGGGCAGACAACCATGATCGGTTCTACCGTGGCTACGCACCGGAAGAGCTTCTGAGTGCGGCCATGCTGCAGGAAAAACCGGAAATCTTCTTCTCCTACTATCGGCAGCACCTGGTGCATCCCCGGGCACAACCCAATCGGGCTCACCGGGTTCTTGCGTCCTGGGAGGACCAGGGCAAGCTTCAGGCTGTGGTAACTCAGAACATCGATGGTCTTCATCAGGAAGCTGGCAGCAAGACTGTCTGGGAGCTCCATGGGTCGGTCCACCGCAACAGCTGTCTTGCCTGCGGAAAATCTTTTGGCCTCAAATCAATTGTCGAAAGTACCGGCGCCGTTCCCCGATGTGATACCTGCGGTGGAATAATCCGGCCCCGGGTTGTTCTCTACGGAGAGTCTCTCGATCAGTCCGTGGTAGAGGAGGCCTGTCGGGCGATCTCCCGGGCCGAGATCCTGATCGTGGGGGGGAGTTCCCTGGTCGTTCACCCCGCTGCGGGGCTTCTGCACCACTACAGGGGGGACTGTCTGATTATCGTGAATCGTGATGAAACGCCCTGGGACGACCGGGCCCGGCGGGTTTTTCGGGGATCCATCGGTGAGGTTCTGGAAGAGATGGCCGCTGTCCGGTAATTCCGGGCCCGCTTCGCTTGATTAAATACTTTCAACACTATACATTTTTCGCACATGAAGCATTTCACCAGCAAGCAACGAGAGATCGCAGGAAAACTCCAGCAGGATTTCACCGGAGGAAACTGGTCAAACTGGCGCTGGCATATCAAGCATTCCATTACCGACCTTGATTCCTTCGAGACGGTCTCGGGCATAACCTTTTCTCCAAAGGAGAGGGAGGCTCTCCAGGAGACGATCGAGACTTTCCCGCTCTCCATTACGCCCTATTACCTCTCTCTGATAGACGTGGCGGACTGGCAAAACGATCCCGTCATGAAACAGGCCTTTCCCGATTCGCGGGAACTCCTCCGCCAGGATTACGAGATGGCCGACCCCCTCTCGGAGGACACGGACAGTCCCATACCGGCCATCACCCATCGCTACCCCGACAGGGTTCTTTTTCACATCAGTAACAGCTGTTCCATGTACTGCCGCCATTGCACCCGAAAGCGAAAAGTGGGAGACCGCGATTCCATCCCCACCAGGGAAATTCTCTCCCAGGGGATCGAGTATCTCCGCGAGCATCGGGAGATTCGGGATGTTCTTCTTTCGGGGGGAGACCCGCTGATGCTCTCCGATTCATACCTGGAGTGGATACTGAGCCAGATTCGGGAGATCGACCACATCGAGATTATACGAATCGGCACGCGAATGCCCGTGGTCCTGCCCTATCGGATCACCGATGAGCTGGTGGATATGCTGAAGCGTTACCACCCCCTCTACGTAAACACCCATTTCAACCACCCTCGGGAGGTGACCGGTTCATCCCGGGCAGCCCTCACGCGCCTGGCCGATGGGGGTATACCTCTGGGTAACCAGACGGTTCTCCTGCGGGATGTCAACGACTGTCCCAGAATACAGAAAGCCCTGGTTCAAAAGATGCTGCAGAATCGTGTGAGACCCTATTATCTGTACCAGTGTGACCTCTCCGAAGGCCTCACCCATTTCCGCACGCCCGTGAGCAAGGGAATCGAGATCATGGAAAGCCTGAGGGGTCACACCAGCGGGCTGGCTGTGCCCACCTATGTGGTGGATGCCCCCGGCGGAGGAGGAAAGATACCGGTGGCGCCAAACTATCTGGTCTCCTACTCTCCTTCCAAGGTGGTTCTGCGTAATTTCGAGGGAGTGATCACCACCTACCGGGAGCCCTCGGAATATCCTCACACCTACTGCAACCGCGACTGCGATGAGTGTCACCTCCAGCTCAAGCTGGACGAAGCCCGGGAGAATAACGCCACGGGAATCACCCAGTTGCTTTCCGACGAGGACGATGTTTATACCCTGGTTCCCGAGAACACCACGCGCATCTGCCGTCGTCAGGATGAGATTGCTGAATGATGGATTGCCAGGAACAAGACCGCCAGGAACGGGTGGGCCGGTCCCTCCTCCATCACGGACGGGGGAGCGACCGTATCTACCTCATGGAATATCACCGTGCCGATCGGGACAGGCTCTGGCAACGAATTCAGGAGCTCCAGGAACAGCAAAACTACGGAAAGCACTTTTTCCTGCTTCCCCAGGGGGAGGCCCCCTTCTTTCTCGCCCGAGGGTACCGTCTGGAAGCGATGATCCCGGGATATTTTCAGGGAGAAGAGGCGGCGATAATTCTGGTGCGGTATTTTTCGCCCTCCCGGGAGATTCTTTCCCGGGAGGATCGCGAGCTCCTTGAAGCCTGCGCTGCCTGGTCAATCGGGGAGCAGCCTGGAGCTCCCCAGGGGTCCGAACCTTCCCGAAGGGGGGCGCCAGGAACTGCCTGGCAGGTACGGCGGGCCCTCCCCGGGGATATTCCCGCCCTGGCGGGGCTCTATGAGCGAACCTTCGCAAGTTATCCCTTTCCCATAGGCTCGCCGGAGTATCTGGCCAAAACCATGGGAAGCGATGTGGACTACTACCTGATCCCGGCTCCCGAGGGCTTTGCTCACCCCATCGCTGCTGCGGCCTCAGCCGAGAAGCACCCGGTTCCAAAAAGCGTGGAGATGACCGATTTTGCCGTGGACCCTGCCTTTCGGGGCGCGGGTCTGGCGGGGATCCTGCTGTCTGCCATGGAAGAAGCCCTGCTCCGGCAGGAGTACCGCTGTTTTTACACCATTGCCCGGCTCTCCCAGCCAGCCATGAACCGTACTTTTTTCAGGGCCAGGTATCGTTACGGGGGGACTCTCATCAGGAACACCCAGATTGGCGGGGACCTGGAGAGCATGAACGTCTGGTACAAACCAGCCGGGAAGCCCCCCCCAGGAAGCCTCTAGGCTCGAGGCGGCTCGGGCGGGGAGCTCAGGCCGGGGCGGGTATGGAAAGCCGCACTGCTCCCTCCCGAAGCACTCTGGCCAGGGCTGCGAAGGGGGAGCTGTCCCCGGGGGATATCTCGAAGCTGAAGGTCCGTTTTCCCATGTCATCCAGAAAATGAGCGTCAGAATCGCAGATCAGGGTATGGCCCCGGGTGTCAAAGGGTGGGGGAAGGCGCGTCACCTCGAGGGCGCTGAAGCGCTGGTCCGGAAGAAACCCCAGCTGGGAGGCAATGCTCGTGGCGGTTCTGTCGATGTGAGCGGGGATAATGAGCCCTCCCCGGCGAAGGGTCTCTTCGGCGATCTCCTCGATCGAAGCGTCGATCGCAGGAATCAGGTAGCGTTCCTCGAAATCGAGAATGTTTTCGTCGGCATCGACCACGGCCTGATCGCCGAACTTTTCCGGGTCGTGACGGAAGTCCGGCAACCGTTCGTAGACCCAGTCGCCCCAGTCGAGGGCTTCCCGGACCGATCCGAAGAGCGAGAGGATATGGACCTCCTCGCGGGTGGTGGTCTCGGTGCCAAAAACAGGAATTATCCCCTCGCGGCGGCAGGTCTCCTCAAAGGCGGGACAGTTCCGGGCACTGTTGTGGTCCGTGAGGCCCAACATGGAGATCCCCAGCTCTGCCGCCCGGCGGCAGAGCGCACCGGGGCTGTTCTCCAGATCCCCGCAGGGGCTGAGACAGGAGTGGTTGTGAAGGTCGGCAACAACCGTCACGGCCCGCTCTTATCCTTTCAGAATGGTGTAGAGCCGTCCCGAGAGCGTGAACTGGTCCTCGTCGCTCACAAAGATCGCGATTCCCTCGGATTCGGCAGCGTCGAGCATGTCCTGGGGAACGGGGCGGTTGTTGCAAATAATGATCGCCGATGCCCCTACCAAAGTTGCCACGGCGATGGTGTTCTTGTGTGCCTGGATCGTGATCAGGGCATCGGCGCTGTTGGCGTTGGCCATGACATCGCTAAGAAGGTCCGAAGTATAGGCCCCCTGAACCGGTCCGTCTTCGTAGGTTTCCTGGACCAGTCTGAGATCCAGTGCTCCAGCTAATTCAGAAACATTCATGATTTTCCCTCCTGCGATGTATAGATAACCACGTCAACGTTCGTTCCGGCCGGAGACGAGGAGATGGAGAACTCATCGGCGACCCGGCGGGTGTTGGGCAGGCCCATGCCCGCGCCGAATCCCAGGGAGCGGACCCATTCGTTGGCCGTGGAAACCCCCTCTTCCAGGGCCGATTCCACGTCCTCGATCCCCGGGCCGTGGTCCCGGGCGCGTATGGTCACGCGGTGTCGTTTTGCTTCGTAGGAGACCTGTACGGTTCCGCCTTCGGAGTGGACCACTTGATTCATCTCGAGCTCGTAGGTAGCGATCGCAACCCGGCGGATGAGCTTGGGCGGAAGATCCCGCGATTTGAGCTGCTGCTTTGTCTCTGTCGAGAGGCGTCCCGCCATCTCGAAATCGAAGGGGCGGGTGGTGTATTCCAGGCGGAACCCCTCGCCCGATGACTCTTTCTGCTTGGTGTTTTTTTCGAAACGCTCGATTTCCTTGTTGATCTCCAGTAGCAGAGCGACGATCACGTCGCGGCTGGTCACAATTCCCACGAGTTCTTTTCGTGCGTTCAGCACCGGCAGGCGGCCAAAGCGGTATTTATCGAGCCAGGATATCCCGAAACTCAGGGGCATGTCGTCTTCCAGGACAATCACCTGACGGGTCATGTGATTTTGAACGGGATCGTCGATATACCCCTTTTCCAGGGCCGTGATCACATCGTCAACGCTGACGATTCCCACGAGCCGGCGGCCCTCCATCACGGGAACGCCGCTGATACTGTTGCTCTTCATGATCCGCTGGGCGTCCCGCATGGTCTCGTCGGTGGTGCAGATAAAGGTGGGCTCTGTCATGACATCCCGGATCTTGAGCCGGTAGATGAGCTCCAGAATGATAGGTGACCCCTGATCGGTATCGATAGGAATGGATGTGCCGCCGCTGTTCATGGCTTGACCCCCTCGTTCATTCTGTCGTTATTTCTTGCACTCCGCCAGGGCGCGACAGGTATCGAAGGTTGTCAGGGGCGTTACCATGATCGGCATGGTCTGGTGCTGTGCCAGGCTTCTCATCCGCTCCTGGGGTTGCTTCCCGTTGGTTATCAGGATCGCCCGGGCATCGACAATGTCGGCCGTCCGCAGGACCTGTTCCGACGTAAGGGAGGTGACCAGGAGGAAGTCCTCCAGTTCCGTCACCAGAACGTCGCTCATAAGGTCCGAGACGACTACATCGAAGAACTCTTCCGTCTCGTCTCCGGGGATGATCCAGGTTCCGTGTACGTGTTCAAGGCATTCTGCAAGAGTCATGGGCATTATCCTGTTTGAGATGTGAGCGTTTCTGTCCGGGATCGGCTTTGATCCAATATATCAGCCTCTTTCATCCGGACCAGGTAGAAGAGATTCTCTATTTCCAGGCCAATGTTTACGTTCTGGACGATGCACCGGATGGCGCACTCGTCAAAATCGCAACGTCCGCACTTGAGATCCACCGAGGTGAAGTTGAGGACTCCCGGAATTCCCGATGCCGTTACCAGTTCGAAAACCTCCGTGGCAGCCACATCGGGGACAGCAATAACAGCGACCTTTACCGCTTCTCTGACGGCGACCTCGGGAAGTTTTGCGATCGGATAAATGGGAATATGAGCGTTGGGATTGATCAGATCAGGGTTTATTTCGAACCCTGCCACAACCTCGATCCCGTCCCGTTCGAACTCGGTGTAGTGCATCAGGGCGTTGCCGATCTTTCCGCACCCCAGGACAACGATGGGCTGGCGCTCTTCCTTGCCCAGCATCCGCTCGATCTCTTCGATGATGACATCGATGTTGTAGCCTCCGCGCTTGTTGCCCGGAATTCCGATGATCGAGAAATCCTTGCGCACCACCGCCGGGGTAACCCCGATAGCATCGCCCAGGTTATTGGAGAAAACCTTTACAAACCCCATGCCCTTCAGCTTGTGCAACACCCTCAGGTACTTTGCCAGGCGAAGGACGATCCCTCTATTTATCTTAGTTTCCATTAAATTGCGCCTTCAATCACATAAACTATCACAATACTATTCCGGCTTCTCATATTATGCAACCAACCTTTCAGATTATTGCAAGAACAATTGTTTTTTTGCACTATAACTATTGTTCATCGCTCAAAGGTGTATCGCTTTGGTAAACCAGAGGGGACTCGGTAAACCAGAGGGGAGTGGAAGAATACTTCCCACAACGCTCCTTTCCCGGTAGGGTTAGGTCATGATCTGCTTGTGTCTTACGGGGGATACGCTCGAAGCGTGGACCCGGCAGCTGGAAACAAACCGTCCCTGGATATCTCTGGTGGAGCTCCGGGTGGACTTGCTGAAGCCTTCCGAACGCGATCCCGGCGCGATACGCCGGTGGTGGGAGGCGTCGAACCCCGGGGTCCCCGCTGTGCTCACCATCAGACGGGTTCGTGATCTGGGGCGCTGGGAGGGAGACGACGCGCAGCGTGTCTTTCTCTTTGAGGCCCTCCAGGAGGCGCTCTCTCCGGATTATGTGGATATCGAACTGGACCGGCGGGGCCACCCCCTCTGGGACCAGATCGCGCTGTTGGTCCGTTCCCGGGGTGGTACGGTGATCAGGTCTCACCATGTTCCCCGGGAGACACCGCAGGATCTCTCGCAGCTCATGGCGCGTCTTGCGGCTGACCCCAAGGAGGTGGCCAAGCTGGCTGTGGCCACGCGCTCTGCAAAAGACCTGGTAGAGTTGATCCGGGCGGCCGATACCTTCCGCCAGATGATGCCCGGAAGGCGGGCGATCTGGGTTGGCATGGGTGAGCACGGATTTCTCACGCGGGCCTTTCCGGCCCGGTTGCGAAGTCTCTGGACCTACGCCTCGGATTCTTCCGGGGATGATCCGGACGCGGTAGCTGCTCCGGGTCAGGTTGACGCCCGGATGCTGGCCGAGGTCTACCGGGTTGATCAGGCCAGGTCCGAGTGGCCTGTCTTTGCTGTTCTTGGTGCCCCTGTGGCTCATTCCCGTTCTCCCCGGTATCACAACGAGCGCTTTGCCCGGGAAGGGATCAAGGCGATCTATCTTCCTCTGCGGCTTGATTCCTTTTCGGATTTCTCGGCGCTCGCCCAGGTTATCCCCCTGGAGGGTGCGTCGGTAACGGTGCCCCACAAGGTGTCGGCCCTTTCCTTTGCCGTGGCTGTGGCCGTGGGAGCCAGAACCTGTGGAACGGCGGCGCTTCGGGCCGGGGCGGCCAATACACTGGTGCGTTCCACCCGTGATGAGTGCGGCGGGTGGTACGCCGATAACACCGACGAGGCGGGGTTTCTGGAACCTCTGCAGGAACTTCGCGGTGATCTGGCGGGGCTTCGGACGGCGGTGATCGGGGCCGGTGGTGCGGCTCGTGCCGTAGCGGCCGGGCTTTTTGCTGCGGGGGTGGAGGTCCACGTCTTTAACCGCACCCGCTCCCGGGCCCAGGAGCTGGTGCGGGATTGCGGTATCGCCGGGGAGCACGCCCACGGTTTGCAGGATCTGGCCCAGACAGAACGGCCCTTTGATATTCTGGTGCAGACCACCTCGGTCGGTATGGGGGATGATCCGCTGGATCCGATCCCCCAGTATACCTTTACGGGCGAGGAAATCGTCTACGATATCATCTATACCCCGCCCGAAACGCCCCTGCTCAAGCGGGCCCGGGCTGCCGGTTGCAAGGTCATAAACGGCCAGGAGATGTTTCAGCGCCAGGCGGCCGCCCAGTTTCGCCTGTTTAGCGCCCGCCTGGGTGAGCTTTCTTTGATCGGAGGAGCGCCCCGCTCAAACGGCGGACCAGGGAAGCCCGGCGAATCCTGACTCGCAGGGGCTTCTCCTGGGGGAGTTCCAGGGCCCGCAGCATCAGGTCTTCTCCGCTCTGGACGATCTCCCGGGGCCGAAGAAGGAGCCGCCGGGGGGCTCCCTCGGCGGTGCGCATAATGACTTCCAGCAGTTCCCCTTCCTGAATCGCCTGCTCCACCAGGCGGACTTTGCCCAGATAGTCCAGCCCCTTTGCCTCGATCCCGTGGCGGGGGACCACGTCGGGGTTTATTTGCTCCGGAAAGAGGATCAGTTTCCCCTCGATACGGAGAGCCAGCTCCCGGGCAGCTTCCTGGGGCAGGTTTTGCGCGTCCAGGGTCGCCTTCAAGGATTCTTCTGTCGCGTGGAGCTCTTGCATCCCGTCCGGCAGAGCAGACCCGGTGGTTCGGGGCAGGTCATCCCGGCGGGCGTGGCGGGGAACCGGAGGCGCCAGCGCGGGGCCGCGGTGCCGCTGGAGAAAACGCCGGTATTCCGGTGGCGGCGCACCCCCGGCCGATACCGATTCCAGCCGGACCGAGCCATGAAATCCCAGGGCTCGAAGGTGCTGTTCAACCTGGGGAACCGCATCGGGGGAGATGATCATCACCCCCGGAGCAAGCCGTTCCTGAATAAACGGATCGAGCTGCTCCGAGGCTCCCAGAAGTTCTTCTGCTTCCTGGTCCACCACCAGAACCACCCCACGGATAAGCCGCACTGCCTGAAGGCGGTCTTGCCACCGGCGGAGCAGAAAATCGACGTTCTGGGGCAAGGAGGCTCCGCAGATGCGCAGAATCGTCTCGCGGGCGGCGATCTGGTCCTCCCGAAGCGCCGAGGAAAGGCTCTCCCGGGATAATTCCAGCACCACCATCACGTCGAAGCGTCGAAGTGCCGCAATCCGGGCAAGATCCAGGCGATCCCGGAAGGGAGTTCCCGGAGGGACGTTCATCTCCATTGTCGCCTGGAGCGATACGCCCCCCGGGGAGGTTTCCGGGGGTTTCAGGAGCGATGCCGCTGTAGGGTTCAGGCGAAACCGTGCCGGACGGTCGGTGCCGGTGCCGGTTTCGTTGTCGGGGGAAGGCTCCTCTGCGTCCAGGGGCAGAAGCAGCCCCATTGCAGCCAGAAGGGAAGGGGTTTCGCCGGTGCCGGGAAGGGGCAGGCCGCTTCCGGCCCCGGTGAGACGAAAGATCCGGAGAATCTCGACAGGTGTAAAGCTTCTGTTGCAGGGGACCGTTGCGGAGAAGGAAATCAGAAGCGCCGCGATATCGAAGGCTTCCTCGACGGAATGCGTCAGCGGAGCCCCCCAAAGCAGGGCCTGTATCCATTCTTCCGGGAGATCTGCCAGCTCATCCCAGGCGTCGGGGAAGAGGACGAGCCCCTCCTCCTGGCGGTGCACCAGGAGCTGCAGCGTCGTCAGGGCCTGCAGGGCTGTCGCCAGACGCTGTTCTCCCTCCTCACCGGTCAGGAGTGTGCCAAAGCGATCGTTCAGACGGGCGATGGACCGCTTTCGCAGCTTTCCTGCCTGGGTATAGAGATCGGGATCTTCCCTCAGGAAGGCGTAGAGAGCTGTTGCAAAGGCCGCCGAGAGCCAGGGAAACTCTCCCGAAGCAGCTTCATCGGAGGGGGCCAGGGGTTCCCCCTCGATAAGTCTTTGCGGGTCGATCGCTTCCTGGAGCGTTGTCTGCGCCAGAAGAGGGTTGATCTGTACCGTTCCCGCCTGGAAGCCGTCGATCAAAAGGAGGCGGTCCCGGTGGTTCAGGAGCAGCCACCGGAAGCGGCCGTAATCAAGCTGGTCCTCCAGGAAGTGATAGAGTTGATCCTCCCCGGGCTGGCCCAGCAGGGCTGTGGCTGCCAGGAGGATCTCGTCATCTCCGTCGATCCGTGCCCTGATCGCACGCCGGGTCTCTTCGCGGGAGAGGAACTCCACGAGTTTTGCTATGAGGTCATGTTTGTTATAGGGCGTCCGCACGGGACCCAGATAGTTTCTGATCAGGGCGAAGAATGACTCATCCTCAAGGCTGAGCAGATACCGGCTGAAGGCTGATTCAGTCTGTCCAGTGTTCGATATGATAGGTATACCCCTGTTCTGCAAGAAATTTCTGACGGTTCGCGGCGAACTCTTCCTCCACGGTGTGGTTTGAAACGAGCGTATAGAAGGTCGAGTTGTGGTGTTCCCCCGGAGAGGGCCGGAGGATGCGGCCCAGGCGCTGGGCCTCCTCCTGGCGGGAACCGAAGCTCCCCGAGACCTGGATCGCCACCGATGCGTTGGGAAGATCGATCGCAAAGTTGGCCACCTTGCTCACCACGATGACCGGCAGCGAGCCCTGGCGAAAGTCTTGGTAGATCTCTTCCCGGCGGTGGTTGGGAACGCTGCCGGTAATGAGTGGGGCTTCCAGGTGGTGGGCCAGTTTTTTCAGCTGCTCCAGGTACTGGCCGATCACCAGGATTGCCTCACCCGGGTGATTCTCGATGATTTGCCGGGCCGCTTCGATCTTGCGGTGATTCTCTGCCGCAAGACGGTATTTTCGCCGTTTGTCAGCCACGGCGTATTCGGTCCTGAGTTCCCGGGGAAGGTCCAGGCGTATCTCGTAGCAGGTAGCCTCGGCGATCCAGCCCTTCTGTTCCAGCTCTTTCCAGGGTACGTCGTAGCGTTTCGGCCCCACCAGGGAGAACACATCGGTCTCGCACTGATCTTCCCTGATGAGTGTTGCT
Source organism: Alkalispirochaeta americana (assembly GCF_900156105.1). Classification (NCBI taxonomy): domain Bacteria; kingdom Pseudomonadati; phylum Spirochaetota; class Spirochaetia; order Spirochaetales; family Spirochaetaceae; genus Alkalispirochaeta; species Alkalispirochaeta americana. The sequence goes on along the minus strand of NZ_FTMS01000010.1, from coordinate 28,375 downwards.
GTCAGGCCCAGCCTCCGGACGGCCTGGATCTCGGCGGTAACCCGGAAGATTGGTGCCGGCAGCAGGTGGACTTCGTCGTAGATGATGAGCCCCCACCGGCGGCGGCGAAAAATATCAAAGTGAGGAAAGGGAGACTCCCGGTCGCGGCGCCACACCAGAATCTGGTAGGTCGCCACCGTCACGGGCAGAACATCCTTGCGGGTACCGCTGTATTCGCCGATCTGATCCTCCCCGAGAGTCGTCTTGTCCAGGAGTTCATCGATCCACTGGTGGACGGCTGCCACGTTTGTGGTGAGGATGAGTGTGTTGGTCTGCAGCAGATGCATTGTCTCGATCCCCACCACGGTTTTCCCCGCCCCGCAGGGCAGGACCACCACACCATAGCCTGTGCCCGGATCCCCCCCTCCGTGGAAGGTCCGGGCCGCCTCCTTCTGGTAGTCCCTGAGCAGGAAGGGTGCTCCGGCGCGGGTCTTCTCCTGAAGAGAGAACTCGAGAGGGTCTCCCGGTGCCAGGGGTACGCGGTCATCCACGGGATACCCCAGACGGATCAGCTCCTGCTTCACCGTTCCCCGGTCCAGAAGGGGGAGAAGAAACGAATCGGGGTGGCTTTGAAAGTCCTCTTCCTCCCGGAGATAGCGGGCAAGGTTTTTGCGGGACCTCAGTTCCTGACGGATGTCCTCATCAGGAACAACCAGTCGCAGGGTATAGTCCTCGTCGGTGGGCTCCAGGCGGAGCCGGCCGTAGCGGCCGATCAGTTCCCCGATAGAGTGCTGGACGTTTCCCGGCAGGGGAAACCGGCTGTAACGCCGGAGCCGTTCCAGAACCTCCTCCCGGGTGAGGCCTGCCGCAGCGGCGTTCCACAGAGAGAGGGGAGATATGCGGTAGGTATGAAAGTGTTCTGGCGACTTTTCCAGTTCCGCGAAGGGGGCGATGCTGTTGCGGGCTTCAGAAGCCTCGTCGTCGTGAACATCCAGAAGAATCGAGTTATCGCCTTGGACAATGAGGGGCTGCGGCATTCTTCCTGTTTTACACTATTCCTGCAAAAGATTCGACAGTACAATAACAGTATCCTAGACTTAGGGAGTCTGGTATCGGGCTTGCAACCGGCAGGACCAACAAGGAGCGTGTTATGGCAAACAGTGATTCCGGCAAGAACAGTGACGCTGGCAAAAAAATTGATTCCAAAAAAAGTGATATCCCCAAAAAGATCTTTGTCATCGATACCAACGTGCTGATCCACCGTCCCGACGCGATTCTCAGTTTCCGCGATCAGGAGGTGGTGGTTCCCATGTGGGTTCTGGAGGAGCTGGACCGGCTCAAGACCTTCTCCGACGAACGGGGCCGGAACGCCCGGAAAGCGATCCGTTTCCTTGATGAGCGGGGCCGCCCGGGAAACCTCTCTTCGGGGGTAAAAATCGAGAACGGGGCCATCCTGAGGGTCGTCTCCACCCAGCCAAGGCACATACCCAACGATTTCCTCCAGGACAAGGCCGATAACAAGATTATCCTCACGGCCTGGCAACTCCAGGAGGCGGGAAACACCGTTTTTTTTGTGAGCAAGGATATCAATGCCCGGGTGAAGGCTGCCTCCCTGGGGCTGAAGGCCGTGGATTACGAAAAGCAGAAGGTCGATATAACCCATCTCTACAGCGGCTTTACCTCCCTGGATACCCGTCCCGAAACATATCGCGAGCTGGAGGAGGAGAGGTCCGTGGAGTGGAACGACCAGGCCGTGCCCAACCAGTTCTTTGTGCTCCGTGATAAAGAGCATCCCGAGGAGCTCCTGGGCCGGTACCGCCCGGGCGAATCGCCACGGCTGGAGCTGGTGGATCACAAGATGCCCGCTGTGGCGGGGGTACGGCCCTTGAACACGGAGCAGCGGATCGCTCTGGAGCTCCTGCTGGATCCCGAGGTGCAACTGGTCACTCTGGTGGGGAAAGCCGGAACGGGGAAGACCCTCCTGGCGATCGCGGCGGGACTCAAGCAGACCATCGAGGATAAGATCTACAAGCGGGTCCTGGTGAGCCGTCCCGTGATACCCATGGGGAAAGACATCGGGTATTTACCGGGGGCAAAAAACGAGAAGCTCTCCCACTGGATGCAGCCGCTCTTTGACAATCTCGAGTACATTCTCGGGGTGTACCACAAGCCCAACGTGAAGACACCGGAACAGCTTATCAGCAGCAGCCTGGTAGAGCTGGAGGCCCTCAGTTATATCCGGGGGCGTTCCCTGCCGGGGCAGTTTATCGTGATTGACGAGGCCCAGAACCTCTCGCCCCACGAGGTGAAAACCATCGTTTCCCGGGCGGGAACAGACGCCAAGGTGGTCCTCACGGGAGACCCCTTCCAGATCGACAGCCCCTACCTGGATGCGAACTCCAACGGTCTCACCTACCTGGTGGAGGCTTTCAAGGGTCAGTCGCTCTTTGGCCACGTTCTCATGACGCGAACCGAGCGCAGTCCCCTGGCTGAGCTGGCGGCGGAGCTTCTGTGATGGGTGATCACCAGGGGACGCCCTGGGAGCCTGCCTCGCTTGAGGAGTTCCTGGAGGCTCCCTTTGATCGGATCGAAACACAGCAACGACAGTTTCTGCTGGAGCGACTGGATCGCATGGTTCAGCGTCTTGAAGAGATGGACGGCGAACTCGAGTCCTTTATGCTGGAGGCTCACGTTCACAGGCAGTAATTTTCTCTCCCGGGCTCATTTTTTTTCGGGACGTGCCGATTATGGAAGGGGAAGCCGGGAGGTAGGAACTTGAAACGATTGACGCTGGTTTTCATACTCGGGGCGGTGTCCGTGCTCTCCCTCGCCGGACAGGTTCGCTTTAGCGGGCTTGATCTCAACGCCTCGGAAGAACTTCTCTTTGCGGCTACAACGGAGGTGCCGGAGTTCGGCTCCTACGATACCCTTCTTTTTGCGGATATTCCTGGAGGGACCCGCACCCAGCTTACCATCTTCCCGGAACGGGTCTCTGTGTTGGGCGAGGGGTCTATCCTTCAAGTCCAGAACCGCTTTGGTCTCTTTCGGGGAACCCTGAGCGATGGCTTTAGCGGGTTTTCTCCTCTGGAAGCCTTTCCCTCCTTCGTGCAGGGTGATGCGATTCAGACCGGCAAGGTCCTGAGCGTGGTGTCCAGCCCCGACGGTCGTTTCCTCTCCTATCTTGTTCCCACATCGCCCGGTTATGGAGAGATCCGTCTCTACGATACCAGACAGGATCAGGAGATCACCGTGGCGGCCCAGGTGGAGCTGGCTTTGAGGAATCTTCCCCACAGCTGGTCCCGGGATTCCCGCTTCCTGGCCTACAGCAAGGGTGGTTACGTCTATTATTTTTCTGTCCGCCAGTATCTGGAAGATCGGGTTCTCTCGGAACGCCTTCGCAGGATCGGTCCGGGAACAATAAACAGTGTGGTCTGGACCGGTGAGAATACCCTGAATTTTGTCTCGGGTTCGGTGGTCTACCGCATACCGGGGGTCGAGTTCTTTACCCGATCCCTCTATCAGGAGCTTCTCAAGATCGGCCGGATTGTGGGGAAGCTTCCCCACCGGTTCGACCCCATCTTTGACCGATACTGGATTTCTCCCGACGGGGAGAAAATTCTCCTTTCCAGGGACGGCCGGAATATCCACCTCTTTTATCTTGAGGCTGATGATTTTCTCTCCACCGGCGAGACCCTCTCGTTGCCGTTCCTCCATCTTCCCCGGAATACCCGGGTTCGTCAGGTGATGTGGTCTTCCGACGATCTGATCACCCTCAGGACGGGAAGTATCCGCGCCGGGGAATCTGTATCGGCTCTCTACCGGCTGGATCTCCAGGACCAGGAGAAGCGAACCAGGTTCCGTGACACGGGGGACCAGGGAATCCGGGGAATCGATCTTTCTCCTGACGGTCGGGACCTTCTGGTCTGGGATGACGAGGGAGCCGAGGTCCGTGACCACCGTTCCGGTGAGGTCCGGGTCAGAATTGATCAGCCCGGGTTGCTCCAGGCACGGTGGATTTCCCGGAAGGAATTGCTCCTGGCAGGGCGGGAGCTTATCGAGCATGTGGATCTGGAGCGCAGCGGGAACGGGCCGTTCAGGACTGTTTTTGCCATTAGTCAGCCCCAGGATTACGGCTTCAACCGGAGCAACGGCCGGGTGGAGGTCCAGGGAGGAGGGCTGGCGTTTCAGCTTGATTCCCGGGGATGGAGCTCGGTGAGTTCCCTGGATCTGAGGGAGCGCCGTGTGGCGAGTGGCCGGAACAGGGTTTACATGGAGGATCTCTCCAGGGGCAGCTACCGCAATATGGTGATGGTCCGGAATATCGCCAGTTTCGGCACGGAACCGCTCTTTCCGGAACCCCTCCAGGCCTACGAACCGTTTCCTCGGGAGGATGATCCCGTTGATTTTGGGCATTTTACGCACGGTTCCAGAATCAGGCGCCGGGAGGTATCCCTGGTTTTTAACGCCATCGATTCTGTCACGGGTCTTCCCGAGATTCTGAATACCCTGGCCGAGTACAGGGTGCGGGCAACCTTCTTTGTAAACGGCGATTTCATTCAGCGCCATCCCGGAGCGGTCCGGGAAATCGCCGAAAGCGGTCACGAGGTAGGAAATCTTTTCTATACCCACTTCGATTTTTCGAGCGGCCGTTTTCAGATAACGCCCGAGTTTATTCGTCAGGGGCTGGCCCGAAACGAAGATCTTTTCTACAACGCCACCGGACAGGAGTTGACCTTGCTCTGGCACGCGCCGTACTATTTCGTGGACTCGACGATCCTTTCTGCCGCGCGTATGATGAATTACACTTACATTGGTCGGGATGTGGACAGTTTGGACTGGGTGTCTCTGCGCGGTGCCGGCGGAGTATCCCGGCGCTACAGCCCTTCGGCACAGATTATTGAGGATGTATTGCGGCAGAAGAAGCCCGGGTCCATTATCGCCATGACCGTGGGGCGTCCTGGTGATGACCGGCCCGATGGAGGTCGGGAGGATTATCTTTTCCACCATCTCGATGTGCTCCTGAATGGGCTCATCGAGCGGGGATACCAGGTCGTTCCGGTGTCGACCTTGCGAGATAATGCGCGGTGAAGTGTGTTCTATGCGGCACATGACGATGTAACAGGGAGGAAGCATGGCGTACCAACAGAGTTCCGTGAGTGCCTATCGGCAAACAAGCGTGAAGACCGCGTCGCAGGGGCGCATCATCGTGATGCTCTACGATGAAGCGCTACGGCAGATCGATGTGGCCGAAGCTCTTCTGGCAGGGAGGTCCCGGGAGCTCGACAAGATCAATAACGCCCTGGTGAAGGCTCAGGACATCATTACAGAGTTAATGGTCTCTCTGGATTTGGAGCAGGGGGGCGAGATCGCCCAGAACCTGCTCAGGCTCTACCTCTTCTTTAACGATCGGCTTATGGAGGCGAACGTCAAGAAAGAGCAGGAGCCGCTTCAGGAAGTGCGGGGCCTCATCGTGAACCTCCGCGATGCCTGGAAGCAAATAGAGAGCCAGTCACCCGATGCCCGGAGTGTTCCTTCCGGTGGCGGGGTGAACATTGCGGGGTAATTCTGCGGGATGACCAAAGACCGCCTTGAGGACTATCGCGGCCAGGCGAAGGAGCATCTCCTGCGCTATCTTGATCTGCTGGAGCGGCAGCACCAGGCAATCACCGAGGGTGATACGGATCGTCTGGAGGCGCTGGTCCTGGAGAGCGGTGACGCCCTGGCCGGGCTTGAATCGGTCCAGCGCGTTCTTGCGGCCCGGGAGAGGGAGCCCGCCTCTGGCGAGAGAGCAGAGATGGAATCCCTTGTGGCCCGGGCTCGGGAGCAACAGAAGAAAAACGAAGAATGTCTGCGGGAGCGCCGGGACGACCTGGGTCGGCGGATTACGGAGTTGCGGATCCCGCGCCGGGCGCGGTCGGTCTTTGCCCCGCCCGCCCATGGCGGGCGGTCAATAGACCTTACCCGCTAGAAGACCTGCTGGAAGATCTTCTAGAGGCCCCCCCGCCAGGGGGCGTGTGAGCAGGGTTTTGGCATGGCCGGTGCTGGCGTTTCAGCGGAGTGTTACGGCCGAACTGCTCGCGTCGAACCGGGGAAAGGCAGCCAGCTCTTCTGACGTGTAGAGATCAGCCAGGGGCTGGGGGTTGGGGATGTAGTCGCGGGATATTCCCGGGGACAGTTCCTTCCGCCAGGTTTGCTTGTCGTGGGTGTCCTCGTAGTGGAAGTATTTTCGTACCACCAGTTCCGGTCTGTTTTTCCCCTTCTTTTCTATCTTGACAATGCCAAAGTTCCCCCGGCCCAGATACGCCAGGCGCTCGTCCTCGGCGAGCTCCTCCGACTCCTGTTCCCGGAGAGATTTTATGACGCTGTCGAAGCGTACCGGCGCACCCGTCTGGGGGTGGGCAATGGCGTTCACGATATCGTCTATTTCTTCTCCCGAAAGGGGACAGGAGCTGTAGTTCCGCTCCGGCGGCTCCGGGGGAAGAAGGTGTTTCTCCGGATCAAAGGGAATGGGTCTCTTTTTTTTTGGCGTCCGGGGGCGATTCGGGTTGTTCTGGCCCCGGTTCTTTGAACGGTTTCCTCTTTTTCCCATGGCTATACTATAGCACAGTGAGGGTGCTCCTGTTCAATCGAAAATGTCCGTGGTATAAGGCATATATGGACGATACCCTCTATTTGCTGGATGGTTACAGCGTTATCTACCGATCCTACTTTGCCTTTTTCAGAAATCCTCTCCGAAATCCCCAGGGGGAGAACTCCTCGGCGGTCTTCGGGTTTTTTCGCACCCTCTTCGCGCTCTTTCGGGATTACCAGCCCCAAAACTTCGCTGTGATCATGGACTCCCGGGTGCCCACCTTCAGGCATGAACAATACGAGGAATACAAGGCGAACCGCCAGGAGACCCCCGATGATCTCCACGCCCAGATTCCGGTGATCGAGGAGATTCTCCAGGCTCTGGGGGTCTCCTCCGTGAGAGTTGACCGCTACGAGGCCGACGATGTGATGGCAACCCTGGCTGAGCGATGCCGGAAAAAGGGCCGGGCCTGCCGGGTTATTTCGGGAGACAAGGACCTGCTCCAGCTTGTGGGTGATCCCGTGCGGATTTTGCGGCCCGGCAAGGATGGTATCGACGAGATGGACCGGGATGCGGTGTACCGGGACTGGCAGGTCTGGCCCGAGCAGATTCGGGACTTTCTGGCCCTTATCGGCGATGCTTCGGACAACATTCCCGGGGTGAAGGGAATTGGGAAAAAGACTGCCGCCGATCTTCTCGGGCGCTACGGCACCCTGGACAATCTCTACGGGCATCTGGAGGAGCTTTCCCCCAACAGGCGCAGCAAGCTCGAGGAAGGGCGGGCGGCGGCGTTCCTGAGCAGGGATCTTATCTCTCTGGCCTCCGACGCGCCCCTTCCTCCGGGAGAGGATCGCTATGAACTGAAGGATCTCGATTACGAAGCCGCTGCTCCGCTGATGATCGCCCAGGGAATGAAAAAACTGGTGGAACAGACCGGCGGTTCTCCGGGTGCACCCGGGAGGGCCCTCCCGACCGAAGCCGGACCAGAGGAGACCCGAAGGGGAGACGAACTCTCTCCATCCTGGTCTCCCCGGGAGCGGGCCGATCTGGTGCTCTCCCGGGAGGAACGGGAGGCCTTCGCAAAGCAGGGGGCGTGCGAACTGGTTCGCACCCGGGAGCAGCTGGCCCGGTGGATCTCCCGGGCCCGGGAGGCAAAGATCTTCGCCTTCGATGTGGAAACCGATAGCCTGGACGCGCTAACGGCGAACCCCCTGGGATTCTCCCTGGCCTGCAGTGCCGACGAAGCCTGCTACATACCGTTGCGAGGGCCTGAAGGCGCTGTTTTTGACGAACCTCACCTGAAGCAGGAGCTTTCGTCGCTCCTGACGGACCCCGCTTGCCGGATTGTGGGGCAAAACTTCAAGTTTGATTACAAGATCCTTTCCCGTTGGGGGATACGGCCCGGTCCGGTCTATTTTGATACCATGATCGCTGCCTGGCTTGTGGATACCTCCGCCGGAGGATACGGCATGGATCGTCTGGCCCTGGATTATCTGGGGTACCAGACGATTTCCTTCGATGATCTCTTTTCCAGTGCCCCCGGGTCGGACGAGAACGAATCGGGCGGGAAGGGCCGGCGGAATACCTCGAAGTCAGGAAACTCGAAAGCGGGCAGGAACTTTGGGGACGTTCCTCTGGACCAGGCGGCACGCTACGCCGGAGAGGACGCCTACGTGACGTACCGCCTCTATACAGTGCTGGACCGTCTTCTGGACAGGCGGGGTGTCCGGGACATATTCGAGTCCCTGGAGATGCCTCTGGTGCCAATTCTGGCAGATATGGAAACTGTCGGAATTGGCCTCGACGTCTTCGCTCTGGAGCAGTATTCCGGGGAGCTCTCCAGCATCATCGAGAAGGTGGAGCGGGAAATCCACGAGCTGGCAGGCCACGCCTTCAATATAGCCAGCACCAAGCAGCTCCAGGAGGTTCTCTTTCAGGAGCGAAAGCTTCAGCCTGTCAAGAAGACAAAAACGGGGTTCAGCACCGATACGGCGGTGCTTCAGGAGCTGGCGCGGGAAGATCCCTTGCCGGAACGGGTTCTTGAATACCGGATGTTCACCAAATTGCGCAGTACCTACGTGGATGCCTTGCCGAAAATGGTGAACCCCCGGACGGGGCGCATCCACACCAGCCTGAACCAGACGGGAACTGCCACGGGCCGTCTCTCCAGCGCGGAACCGAATCTCCAGAACATCCCCATCCGCGACACCCAGGGACGACGCATTCGCGATGCCTTTGTGCCCCGTCAGGGGTGGATCTTCGTCAGCGCCGACTATTCCCAGATCGAGCTGGTGGTCCTGGCCCATCTCTCCCGGGATGAAGCCCTGATGGAGGCGTTTCGTACGGGGGAGGACGTTCACAGTCGCACAGCGGGTCTTATTTTCGGGGTTTCTCCCGAGGCGGTTTCGGCGGAACAGCGGCGAATCGCCAAGACGATCAACTTCGGTGTGATGTACGGCATGAGTGCCTTTCGTCTTTCGAACGAACTGGGGCTGCCCCGGAAAGAGGCCGAGGAGTTCATCAAAACCTATTTTGGTACCTACCAGGGTATCGGAACGTTTATCGATGAAACGGTGGCCCGGGCCGAGAAGGATGGAGAGGTCAGAACCCTTCTGGGTCGCCCCCGTCCCGTACCGGATATTCTCAGCCGGAACAGGACGGTAAAATCGGCGGTAGAACGGGTGGTGGTAAACACCCCGATTCAGGGAACTGCTGCTGACATCGTAAAGAAGGCCATGTTGGCTGTTTCGCACCGCCTTGGCCGGGAGGGGCTGCAGGCGCAGATGATTCTTCAGGTTCATGACGAGCTGATTCTTGAATGTCCGCCTCATGAGGAGGAGACATTGAAAACCATTCTCCTGGAAGAGATGTCCGGCGCTGTTGCCCTTTCGGTTCCTCTCCGGGTAAGTGTGGAGAGTGGTGACCGCTGGGGGGCGATGCATCAGTGAGAGTGGTGGGGGTGGCAGGAAAATGCTGCGCCGGGAAAGACTTGGTGGTGAAGTGGTTTTCCGACCGGGGGTGGCAGGAGATCAACGTGGATCACGTGGGGCATCAGGCCCTGGAGGAGTTGCAGGAAGAGATCCTTCATCGTTTTGGAAGGACCATCCTGAACGATCGGGGTGATCGGATTGACCGGGCACGCCTGGGGCGGCTGGTCTTTTCCAGCTCTTCGGCTCTGGCCCGGCTGGAGGAGCTGGTCCATCCCTGGATACGGCAGGAGGTGAGCGAACGCACCCGATCGATTCTGGGTTCTTCCCCGGTAACGACGGTGGTGATCAACGCCGCTTTGCTGGTGCCGCTGGGGTTGCACACCCTCTGCGATGCGGTTTTTCTTGTGGAGGCGCCCCTGGGGGTGCGGATTGCCCGGGCCAGGCGGCGCGATGCTCTGGGATGGAGAGCAATTTTTCGCCGCCTCTGGGCACAACGCAGGCTCCATATTCAAGCACGGCGATCATGTGCCGACATAATAAGAGTAGATAACCGGAGCGCGCCGGAGCTGCTGTACCGGCAGCTGGAGGAGGCTCTTCAGTTACGGCAGGAACCAGGAGAATAAACGCACTATGGAGCAGAACAAAGTTCTGATGATCATCGCTTCGGCAGCGATCTTCTTTGTCGCGGTCTTTGGAGTTGGGGTAGCTCTGTTATACCCCGGAGGGGGCGCTGAATCGGAGGGCACGAGACACAGCGCGGTGAGGGAGTTCGACCCCATTGAGTACGTGCGGCGTCAGGAGCGGGCTCCCCTGGAGCCTCCGGAAAAAGAGGACTCCCTGATTATTGTGTACGGGGAGAGGGAAGACCACGATCCTCTCTCCCAAGCCCCGGCAGTAGATGGAGAGCTCCACCTCGAGGAAGATCCTCCCGCTCCAGCCCCGGCAGCGCCTGCCCCGGCGGCGGATCCCCGGCCTGCCCCAACAGCCTCTGCCCCAAGAGCGTCTGCACCGGCAGAGCCTGCCCCAAGGGCAGAGCCCCGGCCAGCTCCGGCAAGACCTGCTCCGGCAGAATCACCGGAACCCCGGCAGGTCCGCGTAACGGAGTACTGGATACAGTTGATCGCATCGCCCAGTCGAGACAGGGTTGCCCAGGCGGAACAGACCCTGGCCAGCCGTGATCTGGGGGGGCGGGTGACAACACGAAACGTGGACGGTCAGATCTTCTATCGTCTCCGGGTTGGTCCTTACAAGTCAAAGGCCGAGGCTGAGCAGTTTTTGCAATGGGTTCGTGCCATTGAGGGATTTGAGGAAGCCTATATCAGCGAAGAGTATCCCCTGCGCAGCGTGAGCAGTTAGTTCCAGAGGTCTCTCTGACGGAGGGGGCTGGAGGGGGTGGATATCTTCTGCCCCTGGACGATACCATGGCCTCATGACTGATGCCTTCAAACAGGTCCTCCTCGCCCGGGTCTACCAGGCGGCGGAGGAGACGCCTCTCTCTCCGGCCCCGAAGCTTTCGGCGCTCCGGGGGGCGAGGGTGTATTTAAAGCGGGAAGATCTCCAGCCCGTGCACTCCTTCAAAATACGCGGAGCCTACAACCGGATCGTGGCACTCACCGGGGAAGAACGTCAGCGTGGTGTGATCGCGGCAAGCGCGGGTAACCACGCCCAGGGGGTTGCCCTCAGCGCCTCCATGCTGGGCATTCCCGCCACGATCGTGATGCCCAAAACAACGCCTCTCATCAAGGTTGATGCTGTGCGAGGCCATGGGGCCCGGGTCGTTCTGGAGGGGGACTCCTTTCAGGAGGCCTACGCCTGCGCCCGGGAGTTGCTCCGCCAGAGCGGGGCCACCTTCATTCACCCCTTCGATGACCCGCTGGTTATCGCCGGCCAGGGTACGATTGGCCGGGAGATCCTGGAACAGCTCCCCGATGTCACTCATATCTTTGTTCCTGTAGGGGGAGGGGGGCTTCTGGCGGGGATTTCCCTTTATGTGAAGCAGCTACTCCCCCAGGTGGAAATTATTGGCGTGGAGCCCGCCGACAGCAACGCCATGGAGCGCTCCCTGAAGGCGGGAGAGCGGGTTCGGCTGGACCACGTGGGAATTTTTGCCGACGGTGTGGCGGTCAAACAAGTGGGAGCCCACACGTTTGAGGCGGTACGCCGCTACGTGGACAGGGTGATCACCGTGAGCACCGACGAGATCTGCGCCGCCATCAAGGCGGTCTTTGAGGACACCCGCAGTATTGTGGAACCCGCAGGAGCCCTGGCTGCCGCAGGGATCATGAAGACCGATCTGCCTCGGGATGCTCACGCGGTGGCGGTCTGCTCGGGCGCAAACATGACCTTTGAACGCCTCCAGCAGGTGGCCGAGCGCACCCTGATCGGCTCCGGTCGGGAGGTGCTGGTGGCAACGGCCATGCCGGAACGGGCTGGTGCTCTCCGGCAGTTCTGCGCAGCCCTGGTGGGTGATCACGCGATCACCCAGTTTCATTACCGCTTTCGCCCGGGCGAGACGGCCCATGTGCTGGTGGGTGTCAGCGTTTCCAGCTCTGCCGACCGGGGGACGTTTCTTGCACGGATGGAGGCCCTGGGCTACGACCACACAGATCTTTCCGATGACGAGATCGCCAAGGAACACGTCCGTCACATGATCGGTGGTGCCGTGCCGGGCGATCAGGCGGAGCACCTCTATCAGATTCATTTTCCGGAGCGTCCCGGCGCGCTGGGTGATTTTCTTGGGACTTTGGGGACTCGCTGGAACATCAGCGCCTTTCACTATCGAAACCGGGCCAGCGACAGGGGGAACGTGCTTATTGGCTTTCAGGCTGATGACCGGGGTGCTCTGGAGGCGCGGCTTCGTGAAACAGGCTACGAATGGAGCTCTTTGGAGGGGTCTCCCTCGGTGGACCTCTTTCTGACCTCCCGAGGGACAGGGGCGTGGTCCCGGGGGCAGGGTATCGACCCTGTCCCCGGAAATCCTTCTATACCACCAGGCTGATCAGGAAGAAGACTCCCACCAGGTAGGTCAGGAGGGTTATTTCCTTGTGTCGCCCCGTGAGGAGCTTCAGGAATACGTAGGAGAGAACGCCGAAGACGATCCCCTCGGAGATGCTGAAGGTCAAGGGCATGACGATAAGGGTCAAAAAGGCCGGAATCGCCTCGGTGTAGTCGGTGAAGTCGATGTCCTTCACGGGGCTTGCCATGAAGACACCTACCAGGATCAGGGCCGGAGCCGTGGCGGCTGCGGGTATCAGGAGAAAGACCTGGCTGAAAAAGAGGGCGACCAGGAAGAAACAAGCCGTGACCAGGGCAGTGAGACCCGTGCGGCCCCCCTCTTCTACTCCGGCGGCGCTTTCGATGTAGGTGGTGACGGTGCTGGTTCCGAGCATCGCTCCCGCCGTTGTGCCTATGGCGTCGGCCATGAGGGCGCCCTTTACGCGGGGAATCTTCCCGTCTTTTGTCATGAGGCCCGCCTTGGTGGAGACCCCCACCAGGGTTCCCACGGTGTCGAACATATCGACAAAGAGAAAGGTGAAGACCACCAGGAGCATGTCGAAGGTGAAAATCTGGCCCCACTCAAACTGCATGAACACCGGAGCGATTGAAGGGGGAGCGCTGATGAGCTGAAATCCTTCACGAACGGTGGTAATGCCGAAGGGGATACCGATCACCGTGGCCGCCAGGATTCCCACCAGGAGGGCGCCTTTCATTTTGAGCGCCACGAAGGCTCCGGTCCCGATCAGGCCGATCAGCGCCACCAGTACTCCCGGTTCAGCCATGCTCCCCAGCTGGACCAGCGTTTGTTCGTGGGCCACGATGATCCCGGCGTTCTTGAATCCCACGAAGGCGATAAAGAGGCCGATACCCACGGAGATTGCTTTCTTGATGTTCTCGGGGATGCTGTCCACGATAGCTTCCCGAACGTTGAGCATCGTGAGAATGATGAAGATGATTCCCTCCAGAAAGACCGCTGTCAGGGCAAACTGCCAGCTTCGGCCCATTCCCACGACAACCGAGAAGGCAAAAAAGGCGTTGAGCCCCATACCGGGAGCCAGCGCGAAGGGCAACTTTGCTACCAGGGCCATCACCATGGTCCCTATGAAGGAGGCGATCGCTGTAGCGGTGAAGACTGCGCCGAAGTCCATTCCAGCCTCGGCCAGGGTCAGGGGCTGGACAACAAGGATGTAGGCCATGGTCAGGAAGGTGGTAATTCCTGCGATTACCTCTGTGCGGACATCGGTTTTGTTCTTCTTGAGTTCAAAAAAGGTTTCCATTGTGTTGTGCATGGTTGTGCTATGAGCTCCCTTTGTGTTGGATGCCCGGACTTGTACCACGGATTAGTAGGGTTTGTATACTGCGCGGACGGCCAGGTTTTGCCCTGGAGGTGCTTCGGGAAGTATATTGAGCAGGGTAATCTTGAACCCCGGGAGGATCCATGCAAAGAGGGAGAGAGCCCCTGGTAACCGTTTTGACGGGGCCGAGGGGCTCGGGAAAAACCAGATTCTGCTCCGTTCTGGCGGCGCGTCACAGCGGGGTGGCTGCCTTGATCTCCCCTGCCTGTGAGGATGGCGAGGGGAGACGTTTCGGCATAGATTCGGTGGTTCTGCCCGGTGGCGCGCGCTTTGCCCTGGCTCGTGTGGTTGATCCTGACTATCGGCCCCAGAGGGCGTCCGAGGAAGATGGTCTTCGCCACACGTTGGCGGAGGCTCCTCAGGAGGAGGCTCCTCCGGAGGAGGTTCCCCCGGAGGGAGTGATCCTGGGGCCGTATCGTTTCTCCCGACAGGCTCTGGGTGCAGCCGGGGATGCCCTGCGGCAGGAACTTCTTCAGGGAGATCATCGCCTGGCGGTTCTGGACGAGATAGGACCTCTTGAGTTGAATCGGGGAGAAGGCTTCTCGGCTCTTCTGCGCGATCTGCTCAGGGGGGCGGAGCTTCCGCTTCTGCCGCTGGTGGTGGTGGTGCGCCCCTCCCTGGTGGCAACTCTGTGCAACTATATTCGCCGGGAGAGGAAGGGGTGTTCTCCCGTGACGATTGGCGTCGGGGAAGGGGGAGATGCCGAACGTCCGGCTTTCCTGCGCAGTTTGCTCCGCTAGCCTCGATGTGGCTGGAGGGGCTCAGGCCAGGTGTCCCCCGGGTCGTCCATGGCGAGAGGCAACAATCTGGGCGATGATGCTCAGGGCTACCTCGGCCGGGGCCTTGCCTCCCAGATTCATGCCAACGGGCGTGTAAATCGGCTCCAGGGGTGAGAGGTCCAGGCCCCTTTGCCGGGCGCGCGTCTGCCGTTCCAGGGCGCGGTCTTTTTGCCCGATTGCCCCCGTATAGGCGGGTTTCGCGATAGTGCCTCTTTCCATCTCTTCCAGAAGGGCTTCCCATAGAGCGTCTTCAAAGCGGGGTTCGTGGTCCAGGGAGACCACAAAGAGCTCTTGGGGCGGGGCCAGGGATCCCCTGCGGAGAAGTTCCTGAAGGGTCTGGTCCGGCCAGTCCTGAAGTTCCTCGTCGGCTACGGGACGAGGCCCCGAAAAGCGGGCCTCCCGGGGATCGCTGATCACCGAGGAGTACCCCATGACCCGGGCCAGCCGGACCAGGGCGTCTGCTACGGGGGTTGCGCCGAAGACAAGTACCGTTGGTGCCGGGATAACCGGTTCCGCCAGAAGGATCATTTTGCCGGCCCGTTTGCTTCTGGCTGCACCCGACTCCCAGGCGTCACGCACCAGGCCCGCCCCAAAGGGCATCTCCCGGGGGTACCAGGTTCTGGTTACCCTGAAGGGAGGGGTTTCTGCCACCTGGACCGTTACCACTCCGCAAAAGGAGTCTTGATGCCCAGCGAGCCAGGTCGAGTCCAGAGGTTCAAGGAGGACCGTGATCGCCCCTCCACAGGCAAGCCCCACCTCCAGGATCGGCTCCGGTTCGGAGGTGGTCTCCCGGGGGCCGTAGTGAACCAGACGCGGTGTTCCCGTCCTGATCACCTCCTGGGCCTGGCGGGCGAGATCGGATTCAACGCAACCGCCACTGACGGCGCCGGCAACCTCTTCCTGTTCGTTGCAGATCATGCGGGCCGCCAGGGGGGCGCTGGAAGATCCCTGCTGATGGATAATGGTGCCCACCACAACGCTTCGCCCTTCCTGGAGCCAGCGGGTTGCCGTGGGGAGAATGTCCGAGGCGTAGCAACTCTTCATGGACACCATGATAGGGCAAGATCTTCTGCAAATCCACTCCTTCATCTCCTGAAAGACCACAGATTTTGCAGAGCACGCCCGGGGGGCGAAACGACCAGCGCGCCCCCCGAGGAGGGCGCGCTGGTAAAGGTGTAGGGTTCTTGCATGACCGGGCTGACCGGTCGGGAGCTAGAAGCTCTCGAACTCGCCGTCGATATCGTCGGGGCCGTTCTCGTTCAGGTCCAGCGATATCCGGGAGTTTGTCTGGGATCCCTTCTCGGCCAGAGTGATCCCCCTCTCGGATGATCCCGATGCGCCCGACTGGTGCTGCTCCAGTCGCCGAGTGCTCTTCCCCGGCCCTCCCGTTCCTTTGGATGAGGCTCCTCTGGCTCCGGACGCGCCGGATCCGGAAGCCCCAGAGCTTCGGCCTCCCGAGGCCGCACCTTTCTGATGAGACAGGGCGGCCCCCCGTGGCGCCTCCCCGCTCCGACCGGAATTGTTTACCCGGAAGAATTCCATGGTGCTCTGGAGCTGCTCGGCCTGGCTGCTGAGTTCTTCGGCCATGGAGGCCATTTCCTCCGATGCCGAGGCATTCTGCTGTACCACCTGGTCGAGCTGCATCAGGGCCTGGTTGATCTGATCGGCCCCGCTGTTTTGCTCCCGGCTGGCCGCAGTGATTTCCTGGACCAGTTCGGCCGTCTTCTGGATGTCGGGTATGATCTCGCTGATCATCGTTCCTGCCTGTTCGGCTACGGCCACGCTGCTGCGGGAGAGATTCGCGATCTCGGCGGCGGCTTTCTGGCTTCGTTCGGCCAGTTTTCGCACCTCGCTGGCCACCACGGCAAAGCCCTTGCCGTGTTCTCCGGCCCGGGCGGCCTCAATGGCGGCATTCAGCGCCAGAAGGTTGGTATTGCGGGCGATCTCGTCGATGATATTGATCTTTTCGGAGATCTCTTTCATGGCAGTTACGGTTTGCGAAACCGCTTCGCCTCCTTCTGTGGCATTGCGGGCTGCCTTCTGGGAGATCTTCTCGGTTTGCATGGCGTTGTCGGAGTTCTGGCGGATGTTGGCGCCCATCTCTTCCATGGAAGAGGAGACTTCCTCGGCGCTGGCGGCCTGTTCCGTTGCTCCCTGGGAAAGCTGCTGGGCGGTGCCGCTCATCTCTTCGCTCCCTGCCGAGACGTTTGCCGAGGCGGACTGGATATCGGCGACAACGCTCAGGAGCTGATCCCTCATCTCCTGGAGGGCCTTGGCCAGGATGCCAATCTCGTCCTTTTGGTCGATATCGAGGGTTGTGGTGAGGTCTCCTTTTGCCAGCTCTTGGGCAAAGGATACTCCCTTGTAGACGGGCCCGGTGATTGCCCGCGTAAGGAGCATGCCCAGGACCAGCGCCAGGGTTACTCCCAGAATGATTCCTGTCAGGGCGATCCGCTGTACCCGTGCGCCGTCGCGGACGGCTTGCTCTGTTGCCTCGGCTGCCACGGCCCGGTTGATGTCAATGATTTGATCGAGGATTGCCATGGCTGCCTGCTGATGGCGGACCCCTTCGGTGAGGGCCTGGTGGCTCAGCTCGTCGTAGATATTGTCTATCCGGTCCGCCTCGGCGAGCATCGTGCCAAAGAGCTCGATGGTGCGGTCGGCGCTGGGCAGGAGGGTTTGGGAGAAAAGATCCTCCGCCCGGGCCTGGTTCCCCTGACGCAGGGCGGTGCGGATCTCGGTGACCGTCCGGTGGAACGCCTCGTGGTAGGGGCCGATCTCGCGGATCGCCTGGAGAATTACCGGGTTCTGGGTGCGGTATTCTGCAAGCCACTGGCCGAAGCCGCATCGCCGGTGGTCGTCACCGCCGGCGAAATCATTCCCCGTGATCAGGAGTACCGCCACGTTCCGGATCAGCTCCTGGTGATCGCCGATGAATCCCTGAATGACTACCTGGTATTCCTCGGGGTTCAGGATCTCCGATTCCTCGATGCGGCGGGTTTCGGTGATGAAGTTGTTGTTGTATTCTGCCCAGGTCTCCAGGGCCGGGAGAAACTGTTGCCAGAGCCGGGCCTCCTCGGGCGTCTGGGGCAGGGGTTCGTAGATACCAATCGCGTCCTCGTAGGTTCGCCGGCGCGCGGTCTCGATGTTCTCGTACTGCCGCTCCCGGTCCTCCATGGACATGCGGGGGTTCAAAAGCGAGCGGAAGGCGATACGCAGGGCGTTGGACTCGCCCCGGAGCGAGAGGAGAGCGTCCACGCTGGGGAGACGTACCCGCGCGATCTCATCGACATGGCGATTCATCTGGTTGGCCCCCATCCAGCCGAAGAACCCCACCACCAGAACGATTGCGGCAACCAGCGAGAAGCCTCCCACCAGTTTGATCCCCAGTTTGATATTCTTCATTCGATTCCCCCTTACTAGTGCAGGAGTAGTTGCCTTTGCCCGGATACAAACAACGTGACGTGAGGTAGCCGGGAGGAACGTCCTCCTCATCAGATTATGATGGACGGAAAGCCGTTTTGCCAGTGAAATGACCGACTTTTTTTGGGGGCTGCTCCCGGGGCTGCTCCCGGGGCTGCTTTCAGGACTGCTTCCGATGTGCAATCCCGGGGATTCTTCAAGGTCCGGTGTTCTCGTCCACAAACCAGCGGATCACGTCCCAGTTCCCTCCCCGGGGAAGGAGAATCCAGAGCCCCATAAAGAAGTTTTCCCTGGCTTCAGCCTCGGCCAGGGTGATCCCCTGGTAGTGGACGTTGCTGTAGGTGGAATAGAGAATGTTGTAATAGGTCATGCCCGAGCGGTTGGTGATGGGGGCATTGCGGTAGGCCAGGAAAAACTGGGTAATCTCCCAGGGGGTGAGATCGGTCTCCACGTAGGTGGCCAGGGTTTGTATCAGCCGGTAGACCTGGGAGAGGTTGCCCGCGTGGAGGGTGTTGATCCTCCGCCGCAGAGCCTCGAGGATGTCGTGCTGGCGGCTGGAGCGTCCAAAATCGGTGGTGGTTGCCCGGGATCGGGCGATGCGGAGCGCTTCCACGCCGGAGAGGGTGTGAGTGCCGGCAGGGAAGGAGAGGGTGCTCCAGGTTCCGTTGTCCCGGACGCGGTAGGTGGGGTCCCGCAGGGGCTCCTCCAGGGTGAGAGTGATCCCCCCGAGGATATCCACTACCTCGATAAAGGCGTACATATCTATGGAGACGTAGGCGTCGATCTCGCGGCCGATAATCTCGGATATCCGGGCCAGGAAAGTCCGGGCTCCGTAGATTTCGTAGTGATCGCTGAGCTTGCGTCCCTGGTAGTAGAGGTCCCGGGGGATGCTCACGATGGAGATTGTCTTCTCTGGCGAGAGGTGGAGGAGCATGATCGAGTCGGCCTTTGTTTCGTGGGTGCCGACCAGGAGGATGTTTGTTCCATCCCGGTGAGAGCCGCCCCGAAAGCCCGGGGGGAAACTCTCCGGCAGGGTTTGGGCATCCTCGGGAGAGCTCACCTGGGGGTTGCTGAGTGCTTCGATCTCCTTTCCCAGGGTTTTGAGACCGGTGATCATTATGTCTTCCTGGTCCAGCAGGTAGATTTCGCCGGTGTGTTTCAGCACCGCCAGGGACCCCAGGGAAGAGCCTTCAGGGGTATCCCCCTCCAGGGAGGTGATATCGAAGACGTAGAAATCCAGAGTTTCCCGGGGTTCCCGGGCAAGGTGGAGGCGATGTTCCGCAAGACGCTCCTGGACGCGGGGCGTGGCGGCCCGGGTTTGAAGATATTCCCTGGCGGCTTCGTCCGGGGCGAGGTCTGCCCTGGCCGGGGCTTCGTCCGGGGCGGTATCCTGACCGGTTTTCCCGGTTTCTTTGGCAGCCAGGGCTGCCTGGTGTTCCCGGGCCCGGGGCAGGAGTTCTTCCAGGGCGGTTGATATCTGCTGGTGCCGTTCCCGCAGGGTGCCAGTGTAGGAGATCCTTCGCGATGCGCCATCGGCAGTTTCAATCACGGCTTGCGCCGGCGGAGTGGTTCCCGAGATGCTGATTGTTGCCAGGGGGGAAAGGGAGTCTGTCTGGTGTGTGTTGTCTGTATCGTCTGTATCGTCTGTATCGTCCGTGAGGGGGGCTTCGAGGGTCCAGAGGCCGCGTCGGGCACCGGGCTCGATGGTCAGATTCTTCTGGCGAAGATCTTCTGCCAGGGAGCTTCCCGGCGAGAAGAGCTCGTTCAGCTCTTTCTGAAGGGCTTCGCGTTCATGGTGGACGGCGATCCTGTCGAGGGCGCGCAGGAGAAGGTCCTCGTCGTCTTCCGTCCCCGGGTCCAGCTCCGTATCATCCAGGGAGAACCGGAATTCCGCTGTGGGAAGGTTCATCAGGGCGCGAACTTCCTGGAGATGGGTTGTGGCCACGCGCTGGTTGTTTTCCAGGAGGTGCCCCCGCTGGTTCTGACGTTCTACTTCGGCGCTCAGGTTGCTGCTCAGGCTCTCGAGTTTCTGCTGGAGACGGGCCGTGCGGTGCACCAGGGTTCCTGCGGTGACGACAAGGGCCACCGTGCCGAGAAAGATCAGGAAGAAAACCAGAACGTTTCGGGGGCGGAGTGTGAAGGGTTTCATAAACGCCCAGAGGGTACCACAGGGAGGGGGTCCGCATTAACCCTTGAAGACCCCCGGCAGAGAAAAAAGCGCTCCTACTGGAGCGCTTCTTCGAGTTGAACGGCCCGGTTCAGGAGTACTTCGTCGGCACCGAAGTGTCCTGCGGCTTGTACTCCCAGGGGAAGTCCCTCCGGCCCCGTTCCGTGGGGCAGGGTGGTCAGGGGGATTGCCACTGTGGGAACTCCCGCATAGGTCCAGGGCAGGTTCATCAGGGGGCTTCCCGTGGAGTCGATCCCCCGGGGGGCTTCTCCCGGAGCGGCTGGCGAGAGCCAGAGCGTTGCCCCGTGACGGTCCAGGGTCTCCTGTATCCGGTCGCGTATCTGCTGTCGCCCGCCACAGGCCCGGGCATAGGTGTCCTGGGGTATGGCCATTCCCCGCTCTACCAGCTCCTTGCTTCGGGGGTGGTAGAGCTGATGGTGCTCGGCAAACCACGAGGCATGGACCTGGGCAAACTCGGCGGCGATCATTTCCTGGTGGGCCCGGTTGATCTCCTCGATATCGGGAAAGGCCTTCACCCGAAGAAGGGTAACGCCGATTCCCTGAAGACGCTCGCAGAGGCTTTCCAGGGCTTTCAGGCTCTCGGGAGCTGCCTGTTCCAGGTAGGCGTCGTCGGGGACCAGAACCGTTCCCAGCCGGTGGCGCAGGGTATCCTTTGGAGGGGCTGTGGGCGCTTGTGCTTCCGGATCGTTCCAGTGGCGGGTAAGAACCGGTGCGATCAGGCGCAAAGCCTGTGCCGAGGGAGCCAGGACACCCACGTGATCAGCGCTGGGCGAGAAGGGAATCACCCCGGCGGGGCTGATCCGATCGTAGCTTGGCTTGTATCCTGCTATCCCGCAGAAACTCGCAGGGCGAGAGATTGAGCCGATCGTTTGAGTTCCCAGGGCCAGGTGGCAGAATCCGGCTGCCACGGCAGCGGCAGAACCGCTTGATGATCCTCCCGGCGTGTGGTCCGGGTTCCAGGGGTTTCGGGTCGGTCCGGGCCCGAAATAAGCGAACTCCGTGGTGACCGTTTTCCCCAGAACCAGCGCGCCCGCGTCCAGGAGCCGCTGCAGACTCGCCGCATCGGGGGTTTCCTCGTCCCGGAAGGTATCCGCCGGGAGCCGGGAGCCTGCCCGGGTGGGAAACCCTCGGGCGTGGAAGAGATCTTTCACGCCCACCACCAGACCAAAGAGGGGCGGCCGTTCTTCGGCCCGGGGCCAGCGCTCTTCCAGTGCCCGGGCCTCGGCCAGAAGGCGATCCCGTCGCTGCTGGGGGCTTTCATCGGGCAGGAGGGTCTGCAAGGTCTCCTCATAGCGGTCCAGGCGGTCCAGGATTGTCTCTATTTCCACCGAAAGGGGCCGTTCGCCCCGGCGGAGTACCGAAAGAAGCCGCGCAGGGTCCCGGGGGGCAACGTATTTCATTCAGATAACCCCCTGGTCCTGGAGGGCCTGGATTGCCTCCTGGCTGTAGCCCAATCCGGTGAGAACGTCCCGGGTGTGCTCTCCCAGTTCGGGGAGGGGCGGCCGCTCGGTGGAGTCCTCGAAACCGCTCATTTTGACGGGGTTTCCCGCCACCTGGACTGTCCCCGCCAGGGAATCCTCCACGGAGGCGAGCATGTTCCGGGCGATCACCTGGGGGCTCTTCATGATCTGCTCTACCTTGTTGATCCGGGCGTGGGGAATGCCCACCTCGGAGAAGAGTTCCGACCACTCCTGAACGGTCCGCTCTGCCATGAGGGGGTCCATGAGAGCATTCAGTGCCTCCAGGTTCTCGGTTCGGGCCGGATTGGTGGCGAACCGGGGATCTTCGGCCAGGTCCGGTCGTTCTGTGGCGGTACAGAAGGTCTTCCAGAGGTTGTCGTTCCCCATGGCCACTACGAACCAGTCGTCTTTTGCCTGGTAGGCCTGGAAAGGGGTGATTGTGGGATGGCGATTTCCCAGGGGTTCCGGGTTTTCTCCAGTGGCCTGATACCGGGCCAGGGCGTTTTCCAGGATCGCCACCTGGCAATCCAGCATGGCCACGTCGATCTTTTGCCCCAGCCCGGTGGCGTTCCGCTGGTGGAGCGCTGCCAGAATGCCGATCGAGGCAAAGAGACCCGCCGTGATATCGCCGATGGAGCACCCCACCCGAACCGGAGCTTCTCCCGGCCAGCCCG
The DNA here is from genome assembly GCF_900156105.1 of Alkalispirochaeta americana. Lineage (NCBI taxonomy): Bacteria > Pseudomonadati > Spirochaetota > Spirochaetia > Spirochaetales > Spirochaetaceae > Alkalispirochaeta > Alkalispirochaeta americana. Next base: position 6,019 of record NZ_FTMS01000010.1, on the reverse strand, counting down.
TGATCCCCATGAGGCCGCCCTCGGCCTGGGCCAGGATATCGTAGGCAGGTTTTTTGCTCTCCGGGCCGGAGTGGCCGTAGCCCGAGGCAGCCGCGTAGATCAGTCCGGGATTTATCTTTTTCAGTTCCTCGTAGCCCAACCCGAGTTTTTCCATGACGCCGGGGCGGAAGTTTTCTACCACCATGTCGTAGCGGGCAACCAGTTTGCGCAGGATGTCCTTTCCCTCGTCGGTCTTCAGGTTGAGGGTCATGGAGTGCTTGCCCCGGTTGATGCTGAGAAAGTAGAGGCTTCTCCCGTTTTTGAAAGGCCCGAAATGGCGGGAATCATCGCCTGTGCCGGGCATTTCCACCTTCAGCACCTCCGCTCCAAGATCGGAGAGGATCATCGTGGCGTAGGGGCCGGCCAATACCCTGGTCATATCCAGAACCTTCAGGCCTTCCAAGGGTTTGCTGCTTTTCATGGTTGGGTCCTCCTGGAGCAAGTGTACACCCGTTTCTGTGTGGGGGCAAAAAAAAACCGGGGGATCGCTCCCCCGGTACTGCGGCTGGCCCCGGGCCAACCTGCTGATCAGCTTTTGCGGGCCCGCTGTCGGGCTTCGTCAAGGAGCCACTGATTTTTTGCACGCGCCACATCGCCGAACTTGGTGAGCTCGCAGCGTGATTTTTTCTCCATCAGCTCCTCATACTGCGCTTCGTCCACAAAGGCCACGATCCGGGCGATGCTGGACTCGCCGTCCACGAAACGCCAGGGGAAACATCCGATCGTCACCCGCTGGTTCAGAAGCAGGTCGATATCCCCGCCTATGCACTCGGCGTGAACGATCCCGTGGGGGAACATCTCCAGGTGCATCAGCTGATACTTGTCGTCGGTGAAGACCTCGGTCAGGCCCTTGCCGTATTTTTTCTTGAAGTGAGCGTCGCACTCGGCGGCGTTCCGGGGCATCCAGTCGCGGATCTTGGTGTTCATGGGGTGGTCGGCGCTTCCGCAGTCCACGCCGATCCAGCGGAGCTTTTTCTTCTTGGCCCACTCGGCAAACTCCCGGTCCGGCCCGGGGTGCTTCACCATATAGGTTACCTCGTCGGCCGTGGGCTGATCCCAGCTGTACTGGTGGTATCCGGTGGAGATGATCAGGATGTCTCCCTCTTTTACCTCAACACGATCCTCGATCATCTGGGATGTATACACGTCGTATTCACCGGCAACGTCCGAGAGATCCACGATGACGCCTTCATGGACGAGAAAGTCCATGTCCAGACTGGCGATATCCTTCCCGGGGGTGTAGAAGTGGATCTCCCCATCCAGGTGAGTTCCAATGTGGTTCGAGTGGGTCACCAGCTGGCCGTTTGCTCCATTGGGGGCAAGGCGTTTGAAGTATTTCACCTCCAGGGGCTCATAGGTGGGCCAGGGAGGAGTTCCAATCCCCAGGGGGATGCTCAGATCAATTACCTTCATGTCCTTCATACCGTTCTCCTTCCGTCTTGGTGTTCCTGCGGTCTCTTTCCTGAAGCCCGGGCTCCGGGGCACCCCGGGCCTTCAGGAACATTTTCAGGTGTATTTTTCTGCAAAAGCGGCAAAAGCGTCCCGAAAGGCCTTCTCGGGAGGCTTTACCAGCCCTGCGCCAACCATTCCCACGCCCGGGTCCTTATGGGCGATACCGGTATTGATCGCCGGCAGGACACCGTGCTCTACCACTTTCACCACATCGATTCCTGTGGGGGTTCCCCGAAAGTCCATGGCGGGAATCTGGTAGGTATCGTTCTCGGCCAGGGTGATCTCGTACATCTTGCGGGTGAAGTTCACCGCATCGGCGGGCGAACCACCCACAAACTTGACGATCGCCGGAGCTGCCGCCATGGCGAACCCTCCGATACCACAGGTCTCGGTGATCACCGAATCACCCACGTCCCGGGCGGCATCGTCGGCTGAGAAGCCCGGCAGATAGAGTCCGTCCACCACAGACGCGGGGCCTGTGAACCAGCGGTCGGGCAGGCCCGCCAGGCGAATGCCGAACTCTGTCCCGTTTCGGGCCATGGTGTAGACCAGGGAGCTTCCCTCGATCCCCGCAGCGGCGTCGACGGTGCACTTCGAAGCGGGCATGGTGAGGTTCAGGAAAAAGTGGTCGTTCTCGTGCATGAACCGGAAGACCTTGGCCAGTTTCTCTTTTTCCTCGTCGAGCATCACCAGGTAGGGAGCCATCTCGCGGATGAAGAGGCTTGTGCCCGCGCGGTTGCGGTTGTGGCCCTCGTCACCCATCTGAAGAACCTGGGCAATGAGGTTCTTCATGTCCAGGGGGCCGTGGAGTTCCAGGGCTTTTTTGAGGATCGGCGCCAGTTCCTGTTCCATCCAGCGCAACCGGTCGATTACTTCCTTGGAGTTGGCGCCGTAGCGGAGGACCTTGCCGAGTCCCTCGTTGAGGGTGCAGTAGGCGCGGTTGCCGAAGGTGCTGTTCTCCATGACCCACACAGGCATGCTGGCTGTGGTCACCCCCGCCATGGGCCCCACGGCGTTGTGGTGGTGGCAGGGATCGAAGGTGATCTCTCCCGAGGCGGCCAGTTTTTCTGCCTCTTCGGGGGTTTTTGCCAGCCCCTCGTAGATCAGCCCGCCGATGATGGCGCCCCGCAAGGGGCCTGCCATGTCCTCCCATTCCACGGGTGGTCCGGCGTGCATGATAAGCTTTTTGTGCATTCCCGGAACGGTGTCTTTGGCGATGCCTATTCCCACCAGGGTGGGTTTCCCCTTGAGGATTCGGGTGACCGCCTCCTGATTTGCCGCAGCCCGGTTGAGTTTTCCCGACGCTTCGGCCTCTTCCAGCCGGTCCAGGAGGACTGCCAGTTCGGGATCGCCTCCGGCGGGCGGTTTCCATTCCACCGAGGTAACGGGCGTTCCCAATTGCGAGAGGGTATCGCCAAAGCTCTCAAGTCCCAGGTTTACCACCTGCAGGTCCTGCCCAAAGAGGGCGGTGATAGCGTTTTTGCTCATGATCCTCTGCTCCTATCGTGTCTTCAGAAGGGCCATCATGCGCCGGGCAAGCTCGACGGCCTGGTAGTTCGAGGGCATCACCACTGCACCGGCTGCGGTAAGGGCCCGCTTTTGGGATTCGATGTTCTGGAAATCTTCCTCGGTGCCCGTGATGCTGGCGATAACGGGAAGATAGCCGCCCCGTTTTGCCGCAGCCTGGCGCATCGCAGCGATCGCCGGGGCCAGAGCCCCTGCCGGATCGGGATGACTGCCGTAACCGATAACACAGTCCACCAGCACCAGGGCGATCTCCTCGTCCTCGGCCTCGCGGAGCATCCGGTCGGTCCGTGTGGATGGATCGATCATGGGATGGGGCCGCCCCACGGTGAAGACATCCTCGCCCAGATCCACGATGGTGTGTTTCTCCGAACGCTGGGGATCTTTGAGTGCAAAGGCTGTATCGCTGGGATCGAAAGAATAGATGCCGCCCAGGGTGTCGTTGAGACCGAAAACCGCCTCATCGGTGAGGGTGCCTCCCGTGAAATATCCCCTGAGATAGCGTTGACTGCTGGAAACGGCCGAGGTTTCCCTCTCCACCAGGGCATCGATCTCCTTCTCGTCCTCGTCAAAGACCGAGGGGGACCAGGATTCTCCCCGGGAGATCGCCACGGCCTTGCGGGCTGTTTCCTCAAGGTTTGCCGCGTAGTGGAGATTGTCCTGGGACGATTCCCCGGGCAGCCCGATCAGATGGATCACGGCGGGTTTTCCCGTTTTTTTCAGCGCCTGGATTACCCGATCGGCTACCTTTGGGGCCGGGGGCTTGGAGATGACCACAATGACCCTGGTTTTGGGGTCTTCCGCCAGCGCCTCAATGGCCATGAGCGTCGTGGAGCCGTTCACCTTTTCGCTTTTCAGATCTCGTCCGCCCGTACCGATCGCCTGGGATATGCCTCCTCCGGCGCGGGAGATCAGGGTCGTTACCTCCTGAAGGCCCGTTCCGGCGGCGGAGACCACCCCGATTGGACCGGGAGCGACCACGTTGGCAAAGCAGAGGGGTTTTCCGTTGATGATGGCCGTGCCGCAGTCAGGACCCATCAGAAGGAGCCCCTTCTCGCGGGCCAGGGTCTTCAGTTTGACCTCCTCCTCCAGGGAGACGTTGTCCGAGAAGAGCATTACGTGCTTGCCCGCCTTGAGGGCTTTTCTGACCTCCCGTGGAGCGTGGGCTCCGGGCACGGAGATGATCACCAGGTTCGAGTCGGGGTCGGCTTCGTAGGCAGCGTCGCTGCTGGCGTGCCGGTAGGTGGCGTCCACCCCGGAGGAAGCTTTTTTGGTAAGGAGTCCGTCCACCGCTTTTTCGGCGGCTGCTACGGCTTCCTCGGAGCTTCCCTCCAGGGATATAATCAAGTCGTTGGGGCCAGCCTTGGCCAGCTCGGGCCCGCTCATGCCCATGTCCTGGAGGAGTCCCAGGTTCATCTCCGTTCCCATGGCGACCACCGCATCGGTGATTCCGTCCAGTTTTTTTACGTCCGTACTGATCAGCATCAGAAATACCGAATCGTAGTACGAATCCTTCCGCAGGATGATTCGCTTCACGTCAGGCCTCTCTTTCAATCTGTATGGTGTGATTGGGGTCCCTGCTGGTTCCGTATCATACCCTCCGTTCGAAGATGTAAACGCTACACCCAGTTCTGCTCCCTGTCAAATCCCTGATGCCTTTGAAGGAGCCATACAAAACCCGCAAGAAAATCCAATCCCGAGCTATTTCCGTGGCTATCAGCGATATCTATAGCCTCTTTGGCCCGTTCGTGGGGCCCTTTGTGGTCATCGGCCAGGCTGTGGCAGATATCATGGGCAAAGGCGGGGGGGCGGCTTTCCAAAGAGAGCCGGAGCAGGGTGGCACCGCCGGTGGTGGTTCTGGAGAGAGCCTGCCGGATCTCGTGAAGGAGACCCTCCCGGAGATCTGCTTCCGGGACCGCCCGGGGTTCCGGGACCGCCCGGGGTTCCGGGACCGCCCGGGGAATGATATCCAGTGCCATCAGTGTTCCTGCCAGAAAATCGTCACCCGCTGGAGTAAAGCCCGGACCAAGCCCCACCAGACGGGGCAGACCGTGCAGTTCCGGGAGGCGAAGGGGTGCCAGAGTTCGCTCTGCCTGCCGAAGGAATGGATCGTCCCGGGGGATGAGAGCGGGAGAAAAGAGAAGCGGCAGGAATCCCCGATGCAAGCGGGGTTCCTTCAGGAGAATGTCAAGGAGCTTTTCCCGGGTTGTTCTGCTGGTGATGGTGGCCCGGTCTTCAGCGGAGAGGTCCAGAAATCCCTGGTACCGGGGCGAATCGTCCTGGATCGAGGGATAGCGCAGAATCAGGGCCGTGGAGGTGGATCCTTCCGGGGTCAGCCCCCGGGGAGACCCCGAGAGGACTTCGCCGGGCCGAAGTTGCTCCAGCAGGGATGTTGCTTCGCCGGGGAGGAGCACCGCGAAGGCGGTTCGATCCCGGGGATCTGCAACGAGGGAGATGAAATAGGGCCCCCAGTGGTCCCGGAGTTCAATGTTCGCCACGCCCCGATGGCGCCCCCGGATGGTGCCGGAAAAATGATCGGGCACGAGCGCTCCCGGCACCGCCCGGGGAGCCTCCTCTGGAGGCACGGGATAGAGCATTTTTCCCACCTTTGGAGTATTATACCGGAAGACTGGAAAAAGTCATCGGGAAAAGGCCGTTGCCGTTGAATCGGAGCCGGCCCAAGGATACATTATACAGGAAGCATCGCAGGAACTATCATAGCTTGACAGGAGCGCAGTCAGGGCGTACCGTGGCAGTTTATATCAAGCAGTACAGTAACGATGGAGCTGCCGGGCTATCGGCAACCGGGCAAACGGTCTTGCGGTAGTTCTGTTCCCGTGAAGAGTAAGGTATGTAAGATCCGTGAAGATAGGCAAGGAGTGAAGACAGTGGGAAACCGAGAAGCGATCCAGCATATGAAGACGATCCGGGAGCAGGTCCGCCTTGGCGGCGGGGAAGCGCGGATAGAACAGCAGCACCAGAAGGGGAAGCACACCGCGCGGGA